>CAYOTD010000886.1:0-1891 GCA_964406685.1 uncultured Solibacteraceae bacterium
CCGGACTTCGGAGAAATACCAGGTCCTGCAAGCCACGCTGGTGGACACATGGGCCTCAACGGCGGCGGGGGCATTCGCGCTCTCCGAGAACAATCTCTACACCACCGACGCGTTCACCGACTACCTGAATCGGTTGACAGATGACGGGATGCTCGTCTTCACTCGCTGGGGATTTGATCCGCCGCGGGAGTCGCTGCGGTTGATTTCGCTCGGCATGGCGGCGCTCGAACGGCTCGGCGAAAAGGAGCCGGAGAAGCACTTCCTGGTGGTGCGGGAGGGAAAGCTGGAGGGTTGGGGCGCCCTCGACACCGTGATCCTCTCGCGCAAGCCGCTGTCGCCCGGCGACGTCGAGCGAGCCCGCGCGGTCGCCGCCAACCGCTTCCAGATGGTTTACGCGCCCGGTGACACCGGCGGGACCGCGTTCGCCGAGCTGCTGCGCGCCCCCGATCCGCGGGCTTTCCAGCGCGCGTACCGGTTCGACATCTCGCCGGTGGGCGACGACCGGCCGTTCTTCTTCTACTCCGTGCAGCCGCGCGATCTTTGGGATTTCGTCAAGAGCGCGTCGCGTCTGTCGGCCGACTACAAGGTCAACAAGGCCGTGCCCCTGCTGTTCAGCCTGCTGGGCGTCAGCCTGGCGGCGACGCTGGTGGTGTTGTCGCTGCCGCCGGTGGTGCTCGGCAGCCGCCTTCCGCGCCAGCCGGGCGTGCCGGCGTTCTTGCTCTACTTTGTCGCCATCGGAGCGGGCTACATCCTGATCGAGGTGGCGCTGATCCAGAAGTTCGTCCTGCTGCTGGGGCATCCAACTTATGCGCTGACCGTTATCGTTTTCTCGATGCTGGTCTCCAGCGGCCTGGGCTCCTGCTTCAGCCGCCGCGTGCTCGCGGGTTCCGTGTCGCGCCTGCGCTATCTGCTGGCGGGAGTGGCCGTGCTGGTCGCCCTGTTGTCGATGGCCGCCGGTCCGGTTTCGCGCGCCGCCGCCGGCTGGCCGCTGGGCGCCAAGTTCCTGGTCGTGATCCTGCTGATCGCGCCCGCGGGCTTCCTGATGGGCATGCCGTTCCCCACGGGGCTGGCGAAGCTCGAAGCGTGGCATAAGCCCTCGGTGCGCTGGGCGTGGTCGATGAATGCGGCCTCCAGCGTGCTGGGCTCGGGCGCGGCCATCTTCTTCGCGCTCTACCTGGGCCTGCGCGGTACCCTGCTGCTGGGCGGCGCCCTGTACCTGGCCGCGCTGCTACTGGTCGGAGTGAGCCGGGGGGTGGAAGCGCCGGCGCCGCAGCCGGCCCTCAACGAGTGAGCTTGTCCATCGCCGCCGGCGGGAGGGGCTCCGGGAGGCGGCCCTGGTCGTTCATCGCCTCCACCCACTCTTCGACCTTGGCGCGCATGGCGCGCAGGATGTGCTGGTGCGCGCTGGAAGAAGCCAGGCTGTTCACTTCGTGCGGGTCGGCCAGCACGTCGTAGAGTTCCTCTTCCGGCTTCCGCCCGGTCATGAAGACCAGTTCCGGCCCCTGTAGCTTGCCCTGCGTGAACAGCTCCGTCATCACCGAGTAAGTAGGATAAGAAGCCTTGATGTAGTCGTTGTGCTGCGTGTAGGGCTTCTCCGGCATGTAGTTGCGGATGTAGTTGTAGTTGCGCGTGCGGACGGAGCGGATGCGGTCGGCGGTCATGTCGCAGCGGTCGCGGTGGCAGAAGACGTAGTCGCGCTCCTTCGCCTCCGGGCCGAACAGCGGCTGCCCGTGCAGGTTGCGCGGGAGCTCGACGCCGGCCAACGCCATCGAGGTTGCCGTCACATCGAGCAGCGAGACCGGGTCTTCGCGCACCGAGCCCGGGGGCGTCGAACCGCCCGGCCAGCGCACCACCAGCGGCACGTGGACGCCGGCGTCGTAGAGCCACTGCT
>CAYOTD010000886.1:1912-2126 GCA_964406685.1 uncultured Solibacteraceae bacterium
GTGTTCTCCGCCAGACCGTCGTCTTCGAGCTTCTTGAGCACGAGACCCACCTGGCGGTCGAGCAGGTTGATGCAATCGAGGTAGTTGGCGAATTCGTCGCGAATCACCGGATGATCGGCGTAGTAGGGCGGCAGGTCGACCTTCTTCGGGTCGATGAGGTAGCTCTGCTTGCGCGCCGCGGGGAAGGCCGGTCCTTTGTGCGTGGCCTGGAAGT
>CAYOTD010000887.1:0-2125 GCA_964406685.1 uncultured Solibacteraceae bacterium
CAACGGCCCCGCCACACATATTATCAGCACCCGGCGCCGGAAGGCGAAGGCGCGGCTTGACGGAGAATCCCATCTTCAAGTGTAATCCCTCAGTCTCGGGGACGGGCTTGAGGTTGAGCGCACTGGTGCGGCAGCGGCGGGGGGGCCGCTCGATAGCGCCAACTTGGACGGCTGGATACGGCTCAACTGGTGTTGAACAGCAGATCAACAGGGTTTCGGGTGGGATCGGCCGCGAGTTGGTCGAGCACCGACTTGAAGTGGGCTTCCGGATCGGCGACCCGTTTGGCCAGCGTGTGGACAACGCTCATGAGCACCTCGCGCGTTTTCGCCCCGGTATCGGATTGCGACCCGAAGCTTACCTTGCGGGCGATCACCGTCGGGCGCAGTTCCCGCTCGGCCCGGTTGTTGTCGGCCGGCACCGCCCGGTTTTCCACCCAGTGGTACAGCCGATGGGCGTGGTCGCCGAAGATGCCCTGTACCTGGCGGACGCCCAAGTGAGTGGCTGGTTGCTTGACCAGATCGACGATCTGCTGCTGAATCCGGCGCGCTTGATCGTAGTAGTCGGCCTCGGCCAACGGCCGTCCGCGCAAGTGCATGGCCTCGGCCAGCAGCGGGATCAACGTGGAAGTGAAGGCCGTCACCTCGGTGTGGCCGGGAAACTCCTTGGCTAAGTCCTCCACATCCCGCAGCAGGTGCGCGTAACAGTATTGCAGTGGGCAGGGGGATTGGTTGTAGGCGTTATAGCGGTCCACCACCAGCACACCACCCAAGGCTTGCGTGCCCAACACCTCCTTGGGCACCTGCGCTGAACGCGTCGCACGGAACAGAAACAGGCTCACCGTGGCGCTGGCGAACAGCCAGGCGTAGCCCGAGCGGCCATCCGTGCGCCAGCCCGTCTCATCGGCGTGCCGCACCGGGGCTTGTCGATACTGCTCGATCAGCTTCCCCAGCACGCCCCGGAACAGCGCGGCCATGCGCTGCAGGATCTCGAACACCGCGCCCAGTCCGATGCCCAGTTGATCGCACAACCGTCCCATCGGAATCCCCTGCCGGTAATGCAGGAACACCACCTGAGTGACGAGTTGATTGCCGTACAGACTCTTGGGCAACACCTCCGGCGCCCGCGCCTGCACCGTCTTGCCGCAACGCGGGCAGCGCGCCCGCTCCAACTGATACAGAATCGGTTCGGCGCGCAACGGCTGGCTGTCGAGGACCGAGCGGTCGCGGTATTCTTTGTGCTCCAGCGGTCCACCGCAGTGCGGGCACGAGGACCCCACGGCGATGGTTTCGATCCGCGCGGCGTCGCCCTCCTCGACCGCCTTTCGCCCATGACCGGTGTGCCCCGACTGGGCCCCGCCGGGCTTGCTCCGCTGCTCCTCGGCCGTGTTGGCCTTCACCGGAATCTTCGCCGAGGGGGTCGAGGAACCGAATGGTCCGGCTTCGGCCTTGCGCTCCAGCCGGCGCACTTTCTCCCGCAGGCTTTGGATCTCCTGCTTCTGCCGGTCGATGGTGCGCTGTTTTTCCAGACAGCTTTCGCACCGGTTGAGGTTCACGCTCACGGCCGGCGCACCTCTTCTTCCGGCTCTTGCCACTGCGGCGCTGCGGCGCTCCGCAAGCGTTGCTGAACCCCGCGGCACAGCGGATACACGTAAAGATCTTTGACCGCTGCCCCGTGCGCCGCATGCGCGCGGTCAATGCGCCCGCGCCCGGTGGTCTGGCCCAGCTTGATCCAGTTCGCCGCCCGGTAGCAGGTGCCGCGGAATCGCTCCGCATCGACCAGCGTTTCCAGCAGCAGCGGGCGGTAGCCGTAGAGCCTTTCCCAGTCCGCCGGCAACTGCCGTGCGCACGCGCCCAGGATCTTGCTGGCCAGCCCTTTCACCCGCACCCAGGGCAAGATGAGAAAGCGGCTGTTGCTGACGATGAGTTGGAGATGGCGCGCCCGCTCTTCGTCGCTCCAGCCAATCCAGGCATCGCGCGCCGCCATCTTCCAGGCCGGCGAGGACCACAACAGGCAGGCCAGCACGTTCTCCGGCGCGCGCACGCTGCGCACCAGATACCGCAGGCTGGCGCCGAACGGTATCCGATAGCCCAGATAGTGATGCCGGTCGAGCAACTCTTTGAACAG
>CAYOTD010000888.1:0-2124 GCA_964406685.1 uncultured Solibacteraceae bacterium
CGCGATCACAGGCATTGGGATCGTCACCATGGAGAAGACGACCGCGGCGGCGACTGAGACGAGCGCGCACCCGGGCAGCGCCTGCCATCGCTCTGTGGGCGTTCACAGCTCGCTCCCTCCGGGGGGTCAATGCGGATGACGAAATCGTCATCCGCATTTCATTTTCACGAGCGCATGTCTTCGCGAAAATGCGGCGCTTGCACGCCCCAGGCGGTCATAGGCCAATTTGCCGCATTCTTTGCCACACCCCTCTTTGCCACACCCCATTCGCAATTCGCTTTTCATGCGTCACAGCACCTCCCTGCATTGCTCAAACCCACAGGCCGCAGCATCGCCCGCAACGCCTGCTCACAAGACAGGGCGGATCGCGGCGCAGGCCGATGCGTGGTGGCGAACAAGTCTTCTGGTTGATGGCCTTGTACTGCTGATTGTGGCGGCGAGCCTGTTCTGGCGACTGGGCGCGGCGCCCATCCGCGACACCAACGAGGCGCTCTACGCCAGCATTGCCCTGGCGATGGCGCATGGCGGATCGTGGATCATCCCCCATCTCGACGGCGTTCCCTACATCGAAAAGCCGCCGCTGCTTTATTGGTTGATGGCGCTGAGCTTCAAGGCCTTCGGCGCCGGGGCCTGGCAGGCGCGGCTGCCCGACGCCCTAGCCGCGTGGCTGACGGTGCTCGGGTGCATCGTGTTGGGCCGGGCGGTGTCCGCGCCGCTTGCGGGCCGGTTCGCCGCGCTGGTCACCGGCACGGCATTGGGCTATGTGCTGATCGCCCGCAACATCTTGTTCGATCCGCTGATGGTGTTTTTCTGGCTGGCCGCCCTGGCTCTGCTGGTGCTTGCGGTGGAGCGCCGGCAGCGGGTCTGGCTGCGTGCCGCCGCTGTTGCCGTGGCGCTGGCCACGCTGACCAAAGGCCCCGTGGGCGCGGCGCTTGCTCTCGCGGGTCTGGCGGCCGCGTGGGCCGCCGGAGTTCCTCTGCCGCGGCGCGGCGGCTGGCTGGCGCTGGCGGCCCTCTGCGCGGCGCTGGCGCCTCTGGCGCTCTGGGGCGCGCTGGCGGCGAGAAGCGCCGGATGGGAGGCGCTCCGCGAGCAGATTCGCGAACAGGCGGTTCGGCGCGCTCTTAATTCCTGGGATCACAAGGAATCGCCGGTCTATTTTCTGTTCAGCTTCTGGGTGGACTTTTTCCCCGCGAGCCTGCTGTTTCCGGCGGCGGTGGCGGCGTTATTCACCGGCGGCGCGCGGGAAACCGGAGCGCCCGCGGCGGCGTCTTCCCGCGTCTGGCGCGCCTGGCGCGCCTGGCGCTTCCTGCGCGGCGCGGCGCGCGAACGTCCGGCGGAATTTTTCCTGCTCTTCTGGTTCTTTGGAATTGTCCTGTTTCATTCTCTTATTTCGGCCAAGCGCGGAGCCTATATCCTGCCCGCGTTTCCCGCGGCGGCGCTGCTGATCGCGCGATGGGTTACGGAAGAGCGCGGCGCCTCTTGCGTTCCGCGGCGGGGAATCTGGTGGAGGCGGGCGGCGCGGTGGAGTCTCGGCGGGATCAGCGCCGCCGCCGCGCTGGCCGCCGCGCTGCATCCCTTTCTATTCAGCGCGATTGCGCCGCGCTGGGCCGAGGAATGCTACCGCCTGCCCGGATTCCCCCTGCCCGATCTGGCGGGATGGCCGGCGGCGGCGCTGTGGGCCAGCGTGGCCTTGTTCGCATGGTTCGCCTGGCGGCTTTTGCGTCCCTCGCCGCCAGAGGAGGCGGAAGGGCGCGTTCTGGCGGGAATCGCGCTCGCCGCGGGATTTTCCCTGTTGTTTCTTGGCGGCCTGATCGCCTTGCCCGCGCTGAATTCCGCGCATTCCGGCAGCCATCTGGTGGAAATGGTCCGGCCCTATGTTCGCGATGGAAACACGCCCGTCTTCTGCCGGACTTCCAATACCGCCTGGACGCTGACCTGGAAACTGCGCCTCAAACGCCCCGCGATTCTCATGGACCGCGGAAGGCTCTGGCGGCGGACCTTCCTCGCCACGCCCGGCCCGGCGGTGGGGATTATGCGCGAAAACGACTGGCGCCGCTATAATTACCTCGTGGACGGAAAATCCGTCCGGCTGCTGGGAATTGGCTCGATGGGAACCAACCGCTA
>CAYOTD010000889.1:0-2122 GCA_964406685.1 uncultured Solibacteraceae bacterium
AACGACCTCTTCCACTGTCAGATTAGTTCGACGGGCTTGGAATATCCAGTATAGCCGGGTTGCGGGCCGATTCGCAGAAGCGTGGTGGTCGGGGGTGCGCGACACAAAAGTTGAAGAGTGCGGCAGGTTGCGGTTGTGTGTCCATTGCTGGAAGTATATAATACTTCCAGAAAGGAGGCCCCTCTTGCCTGATTCCCTAGCCGCCCTCGAAGCCCGTCGTGCTGAACTCCTCCACTCGATTGCCAACCTTCATGACATGCGTCCTGGGTCGATCGTCGGCGCCGTGTTCCGCTGCGGTAAACCGACCTGCCACTGCGCACTGCCTGACGACCCCGGTCATGGTCCCAACCTGCGCCTCACTTACAAATGGCGCGGCAAGACGGTCACGGAAGCCTTGCCTTCGCCGGCGGCGGTGCGCAAGGCTGAACAGGAAATCGCCGAGTTCCGCAATTACCAACAACTCAGTCGCGAACTGGTTCAAGTCAGCGAGCGCGTCTGCCGTTTGCGCCCCGTCGCGGACTCGCTGATGCCGGAGGAAAAAAAACGGCCGCGGCGATCCAGCGCGAGATCGCGCGCGAAGTAGCCACGCTGCTGGCTCGCATCTTCGCCGAGCGCAAGCAGACCGGCAAGACGGATCTGGAAGCGGTGGAGATGGCCTTCCGCGCGGCCCTGCACCATGCCGGCGCCTCCGCCCTCAGCCAGTTGCTGCGCTTCAGCGAACCCGCCGAACCACAGCGCAGCCTTCCGTGTTCCTGCGGTGGCCACGCGCGCTATCGCGAACTGCGCTCGCGGCGCGTGTTAACGGCCCTGGGCGCGGTGGAAATCACGCGGCCCTGGTATCTGTGCCCGCACTGCCATCAGGGTCAGTTCCCCGCCGACCGGGAACTCGATGTCGAGAACACCGAGTTCTCGCCTGGCGTGCGGCGCATGCAAGCCTTGGTGGGACAGGACGCCCCTTTCGATCACGGTCGCGAGCAGATGGCATTGCTGGCAGGCCTGGAGGTCACCGCCAAGTCCGTCGAACGAGTGGCCGAATCGATCGGCGCTGACATCGCACGGCAGGAGCAGCAGCAGATCGATCGCGCCGTGCAACTCGATCTGCCGATAGTCTTCGGTGAACCCGTCCCCATTCTTTACGTCCAAATGGATGGCACTGGCGTGCCCGTGGTGAAGAAGGAAACCGAAGGCCGCAAAGGCAAGCTAGACGGTCTACCTGCACATACCAGGGAGGTCAAGCTCGGCTGCGTGTTCAGGCAAACCGCTTGGGATGAGGAAGGGTTTGCCATTCGCGATCCGGGGTCCACCACCTATACCGGCGCCATCGAGAACGCCGAGCAGTTTGGCAAACGGCTCTACGTCGAAGCCTGGAAACGCGGCTGGTCGCGCGCCCAAAAGAAAGTCGTCATCGGCGATGGCGCAGAATGGATCTGGAACATCGCCAAGGATCACTTCCCGGGCGCCGTTCAAATCGTCGACCTCTTCCACGCCCGCCAGCACTTGTGGGAGTTGGCACGCCGGCTCTTCCCCAACGACACCAAACGGAGAAATCAATGGATCGGCCTGCATCAGAAACGCTGGCTGGACAAAGGCAAGATCGCCAAACTGGTCGTCAGCCTCCGCTCCCTACAAACTACCGATCCCGAACTGGCCCACAAGATCCGTAACGACGCCCACTACTTCGCCACCAACGCCGCTCGCATGAACTATCCCAAGTTCCGCAAACAGCACCTGTTCGTTGGCTCCGGTGTGATCGAAGCCGGCTGCAAAACGGTTGTCGCTCGCCGTCTCAAACAGTCCGGGATGTTCTGGACCGTGCGCGGTGCCAATGCCGTCTTGGCTCTCCGGTGTTGCCACCTCAACGGCCGGTTCGAGGACTACTGGGAGGCGCGCCGGGCCGCCTGACCTCCACTTCTATGTCGCGCACCCCTCCTCTCCACGGAAAACTCGACCCGGCTCCTCCACGCCGGGACAGCTCCAAAGCACAGGTCAGGATCTAGGTCTATAGCCAGCAGCAAGCCTCGAGTCTTGGACGGCTCTCTCCTGCACCAATCCAGAATCTCATCACGGAACCCCCAGACTCCCCGCAGGGCGAGCCACTCCGTCCGTCTGCCGGTGTACGCAT
>CAYOTD010000890.1:0-2113 GCA_964406685.1 uncultured Solibacteraceae bacterium
GTGACGCCGGTGGACGACGTTTCCAGGAAGCTCGAGTTCGCGTACGATTACATGGAAACCGGGGACAGTGATCTATTTCCACGACGGATAATAGGTGACTGTCCCCTGTTTCTGATCCGCTCCAGGACTACGCGATCCTGCAGACCGCCGACATCCGCCCGGACGATCCCATGCTGGCCGAGATCCGGACATGCGCGGACTTCCCCAAGAGCGAGGAGTGGCTCCGCAAAACGCTTGCGGGCATCCTGAAGGCGAAGCCCGCGACGGCCGGGCGGGTGTGATACGCTGTTGCAGGAACCCATGGCGCACGGCGAGGAGACGGTGATGACCGAGAAGACGCAGGGCACTGGGCAGGGCGCCGTCACTCGACGCAGCTTCCTCCAGATCTTCGGGGCCGCGACGACCGCAGGACTCGCGATACCGAGACTCGCCCGCGGGGAGGTGCCCGCCGGCCGCGCGACATCGGCCGGTACGAACAACATCGAGTTCGAGAAGACGCTCAAGCGGATGCGGTTCGACTATTACCGGCATCCGCCGATCGATATTCTCAAGACCGGCTTCCGGCCGGTGGGCGGCAGCCCGGCGGACTTCACTACGGTCCGGCACAACGGCCGCGACCACTTCTTCTACATCGAGAGGCGCCTGCAGGAAGGGACGCCCTTCTTTCCGGGCCACGAGATCTACTTCGGCCATGCATCAACGGCGGACTTCGTGCACTGGGAGGTGCACGATCCCGTCATGCTCGTGCGGCCGGGCACGTGGGAGGAGGCCCACGTCTGGGCCCCGTTCATCCTGCCGGATGGTGATGAGTTCATCATGGCCTACACGGGGCTCAACCGCCACCTCTCGCAGGACATCGGGCTGGCCTCCAGCAGGGACCTGTTCCAGTGGCGCCGATGGGAGAGCAATCCGATCTCGCCGTGCAAGGGCGCGGCGTGGGCCGCCTGGTGGCCCGACGAGATCTGCAGTTGCCGGGATCCGCACCTGTTCCGCCATGCCGGCCGGGTCTGGATGATCTACACGGCCAACACCCGCGAAGGGGCCTCCTGCATCGCGATGTCCAGCACTGAGGACCTCAAGCGATGGCGCGACCACGGACCGGTCCTTGTGGGGCCGGCCACCGGCTACGAGCCCCGCCTCTGGGGCGGCCATCCGCAGGGGAGCCTGGAGTCGGCCAACCTGTCCCTCCGCGGCGACCGCTGGTTCCTCATTATCAACGCGACGATCCGGGGCAAAGGGTCGGGTAGCTGGGCGTTCGAGAGCGAGCGGATGGACTCGTTTGCGTTCTCCGAGGCGCGCCCGTTCTGGCCGGGGGCGGGTTGCATCGAGGTCGTGCGCGATCGCGGCCATCGTTCGCTGCTGGCGGGCCTGGCGGGCGGAGGCATCAAGTTCGGGGAGATCGACTGGTCCGAACAGCAACCGACCGCCCGCTTCCTCACGACGCTCGACGAGCTGCAGCGCTGGTGCTCGCCCGCCTGAGTCACGCAGCGCGGGCTTCTGCCGCAGCCCAACACGGCGGCGCCGGACGCGCGTAGCGTACATCGCGTCATTCTGAGGCCCGTTGAGGGGCCGAAGAATCCGGCGTCCGATTGGCGCGGGTCCTTGCACGAGCTAAGCCCCCTGCAAAGCTCAGGCCAGATTCTTCGGTCGCTCCGCTCCCTCAGAATGACGTACCGCCCCTGGCCCGGAATGCGGCGCCGGCCGACAAGAATCCAGGCGATAACAGTGCAGGGGCGACGGAGCCTTCGCGGCGCTGCTCGCCACATGCGAAACTGTCTTACCGAAAACGGCATTGGCGCCGGCTTTCGCCGCCTCCGAGGCCGGCGTCCACCGGGGGATCAATCGAACAGCGTGCGCTCCCCGCGAGACGGCGCGGGCGCCGAGGCGGGCGGCGTCGGATCGGCGATCGCGCCGAGTTCCGGGAAGTGCTCGATCATGTGAGGCGGAACGTCGACCTTCCGCCCTTCCAGCAGCGAACGGAGTTGCAGGCCGTTCGCGACGCTCTTGCCGTGCGAGCAGTTGTTCATGAAGACGAAGAGCCTTTCGGTGCGCCCGGCGAGATCCTGAATCCGCGGGACCCACTCGCGCAGCTCCGTTGGGCTGTAGAGGTAGT
>CAYOTD010000891.1:0-2112 GCA_964406685.1 uncultured Solibacteraceae bacterium
TACGCCCTGGAGGCGGCAAGAGAGGCCGGGCTCACGCTGAACTTCTCCGGCGAGTATCTCTGGCCGAGCGGGCAGGCGTGGGACTACGGCTCGCTCCACCCCGAGCCGAGCCGCGTTCTGCAACTCCATCCCGAATACCGCATGCGCCGGCTCGTCCGCCGGGAATTCGACGCCGGCCCGGCTGTCACGCTCGACGCCGCGCCGGAGGTCGTCGTCGCCGCCCGCCTTCGCCCGGCCGGCGAGATCGACGAGCAATCCCTCACTCTGGTTCCGCCCGCGCGAACGGTGGCCTGGAAGGCTCCCGGACCCGGCTGGAAGCTGTTCGTCTACACGCCGGAGGCGACCGTGGAGCGCGACACGCGCGTCGACCTGATGAACCCGGCCGCGGTCCGCGTGTATCTCGACCTGGTCCACGAGCAGTTCGCCCGCCGGTTCCCATCGCACCTGGGAAAGACCATCCGCTTCTTCGTCTCCGACCACGAGGGCGCCTACGGCGCGCCCCTGCCCTTCACCCCGGCGCTCTGGAAAGCCTTTCAGGATCGCCACGGATACGATCTGCGCCAGTATCTTCCCCTCGCCGCCGGCGAGACGCCGCGCGCCGTGAAGACCCGGCAGGATTATCTCGACACGGTGTCCCACCTCTACACGACTTCCTATGTGCAGCAGGTGACGGACTGGTGCGCGGCCCACGGCGTCCGGCACGGCCATTCCGACATCGAGGAGACGTTGTCGCTCCAGGTCCGCTGGACCGGTGACATGTTCCGCATATGGCGCGCCTCCAGCGCGATCTTCATCGACGCGTTGCTGTCGCGCGCGCGCATGCCGATCGATTTCCAGGAAGCCCTCTCGATCGCGCATTTCGAGGGGCGTCCGCTGCTGGTGGAGAACCAGGGGCTGACGGGGCACGATTCCTACTGGAGTCTCGAAAAGGCGCGGGCGGGCACCAACATGTGCCTGCTGTGGGGGGCGAACCGGCTGATCCCGCACTACTTCGAATACGACCCGGCGCACATCCAGTACCCGCCGAGCTGGTTTCTCACGCAGCCGCTGTGGCGCTACTTCCACCACTATGCCGATGTCGTGCGGCGCGGGCAGTTCCTGAATGCGCAAGGGCGCCACCAGGCTCAAATCGCCATCTACGCTCCCCTGGAAAGCGCGTTTGCCGGCGCCAGCGGCGTCCTGCGGGACAAGGATCGCCTGGTGTTGCGCTGGAACAACCCGATGGACCAGACGCAGGACTACTACTCCGCCCTTCAGTTGGAACTGACGCGGCACGGATGGGACTATCACATCCTCGACGCGCACTACCTGGGCCGCGCGGAACTCGCGGGCCCCGGGCTGCGGCTGGCCGGCGAGGAGTTCCGCGTCCTGATCCTGCCTCCGATGACTCACATCGCGCCCGAATCCGCACGCCGCATCCGCCGCTTCGCCGAATCGGGCGGCATGGTGCTGGCCCTCGGGCGCCAGCCGCCGGAACTCGACGGGGCGCGCCTGCGGCGCTTCCCGATCGGAGACCATCCGCACTTCATGGACAAGCTCAGCTACACGGTCTACGTGGAGGCGCCGGAACCGTTCCGCGCGGACCTGGCTCCCGCGCTGGACGCGATCCGCGCGGCGTTCCCGCCTTCGGTCGAAGTCGTCTCCGGCAGCCGCGACAAGCTCTACTTCTCGCGCCGCGTGGGCGAGGGCGTCGAGTGGTACTGGGCGGTGAACGATACCCCCGATGCGCGAGAGGTGACCGTGCGCTTCCCCTCGGCGGGGGCGTTTGAGAAGTGGGATGCGGAGTCGGGCGAGCGCTGGAGCGTGCCCTCGCAGGGCGGGACCGTGACCCTGGAGTTCGCTCCCTGGGATGCGTACTTCGTGGTGCGGCATGCCGGGCCTTCTCTCGCCTCACCCGCCGGACCCGAGTCGCGCCGCGTGCTTGTGCGCCTGCCGGATACGGGCTGGCAATTCACTCCGGAAAGCGAGATCCGCGTGCCGTACGCGCAGGTGGCAGGCGCGGCAGAGCCGGTGTGGCTGGCGCCCGAGCGTCTGGCGAATCGCAACTGGTGGATGGCGGGCCCCTATCCCTACCGCGACCACGTGGGGTTCTTCGAGCCATTGCCGCCCGAG
>CAYOTD010000892.1:0-2105 GCA_964406685.1 uncultured Solibacteraceae bacterium
GCTCGCCGGGGAAGGCGAGCACGCCCCAGTGAAAACGGATCGACTGGCCCGGGGCCAGATCGAACGGCTGGCGAAACGTTGGCGCCGCGCTCATGTATCCGAAAGCCTTGTTCATCACGAAGAAAGCGTTCGGGTGCCGGGGATTGGACGGGTGATCGAACATGGCCACACCGGCGCCCGCGCCGTGATAGGCGCACCAGGCGGCGTTGTCGCCGTTGGCCTTCTCGATGGTCGACGCGCCGTTCGCGTTCAGCACGGTGCCCCCGTCCATCGCCGGGACGAAGCGGATGCCCAGTCCGTTGTATGTGTGCTGGCCGGCGGCCAGTTTCACCGGTTCGGCGGCGGCTTTCAGTTCCGTGATCCAGTCGAGCCAGACTCCGCCGGCCGAGGGCGCGGGCACGCGCACCGTCCGCCGCTCGACGAGGAGCAGCTTGCCTTCCGCGATCCAGTGGTTGATTTCGACGATTTCGATCGATGGCCTCTCGCGCAGCCGTTCGAAGCGCTGGTGCACGATCTGCCCGTGGCGCGCGGGATTCACCTCGCCCCAGAAGTCGACGCCGTTGACTTCGGACCAGGCCACCATCAGCCCGCGGTGGTGCACATGATCCTTCGGCGCGTCGAGCGAGATCGGGCGCCCGTCGGGCAGGCAGAGCGGGTGGATGTACGGCTTGGGGCGCGCGGCGGTGTAGCGATACTCGAGGAGGGTCGTGCCGCCGTGCGTCACGGCGACCTTCTCTCCCTTAGTCTCGGCCAGGCGCAACCGGTCACTCGCGGCCGCCAGTCCGGCCGCGAAGAGAAATTCTCGCCGATCTTGCAGGGACATCATCGCCATGATACGCCGGGAGTAGAATGGCTGTCTGGTGAACCAGTGAACTCCCGTGAGAGGATTCGCGCCGCGCTCGGCGGCGAGCGCCCGGACACCACGCCCGTCATGCTGCACAACTTCATGATGGCGGCGCGGGAGGCGGGCGTGTCGATGGCGCGCTACCGGTCGGATCCGGCCGAGATCGCGCGCTGCCATATCGAGGCGGTGGAAAAGTACGCCTACGACGGCGTGCTGGTGGACATCGACACGGCCACCCTTGCCGGCGCCGTAGGGGTGCCGGTGTTGTTTCCCGACGACGAACCCGCCATCTGTCACGGCCGCTGCCTGGATTCGCTCGACCAGGTGCGCGATCTCGCGCCGGCCGGGATCGAGAGCTATCCGGGGATTCAGGTCTGGCTGGAGGCGGTCCGGCTCCTCAAGCGGCATTTTGGCGACGAGGTCTATGTTCGCGGCAACTGCGACCAAGCGCCGTTCGCTCTCGCCGGCCTGATGCGCGGCAGCGCGAATTGGATGATGGACCTGATGGACCCGGAGCGCGAGCGGGACGCCCGCCGGTTGCTCGACTACTGCACGGGGGCCGTGGCCCGCTTCCTCCGGTTGATGGCCGCCGCTGGCGCGGACATGGTATCCAATGGCGACAGTCCCGCCGGGCCGAGCGTGATCTCGCCGCGCCTGTACGCGGCTTTCGCGCTGCCTTATGAGAAGCGCGTCGTCGATGCGGCGCACGAGTTGGGCCTGCCGTACATGCTGCACATCTGCGGCAAGACCGAACCGATCCTGCCCGAGATGGTCTCCACCGGCGCCGACGCCCTGGAGCTGGACTACAAGACCGATCCCCGCCACGCCCGCGACGTGCTGGCGGGAAAGACGACCTTTGTGGGCAACATCGACCCCAGCGGCGTGCTGGCGCTGGGGACTCCCGCCGAGGTCGAACGGAAGACCCGCGAGCTGATGAAGATCTTCGCCACCACGCCGCGGTTCATTCTGAATGCGGGCTGCGCGATTCCCGCCCTGACGCCGCCGGAGAACCTGAAGGCGATGATCCGGGCCGCTCGCGAGCGTTGCTAGGAGAACAGATCATGCACACAGACCCGGAATCCTCCCTTCTGTCGCGGCGGCGGCTGTTGCAGGCCGCCGTGGCCGCGCCGGTCATCGTTCCCGCCTCCGCCCTGGGCCGGGCGGGGCAACCGGCGCCGAGCGATCGCATCAATCTGGGCATCATCGGCGTCAATGGAATGGGGCGAGGGAATCTGGCCAACTGCGCCAAGCACCCCGACGT
>CAYOTD010000893.1:0-2098 GCA_964406685.1 uncultured Solibacteraceae bacterium
CGGGCCTGCTGGCGCCGGCCTATCTGGACAAGTTGCGCGCCTCGATCGATCCCGACCGCGCCTCCTCCAGCGACCTCATCCGCCACGGGCAACCCACCGCCGGGGAGAGTTCCGAGACCACGCACTTCTCCATCGTCGACCAGGCGGGCAATGCCGTTTCCCTCACCTACACTATCAACAGCGGCTATGGGTGCGGGGTGACCGTGCCCGGGCTGGGCTTCCTGCTCAACAACGAGATGGACGACTTCGCCGCCAGGCCCGGCTCGCCCAACAGCGCCGGCCTGGTGCAGGGCGAGGCCAATGCCATCGCCCCCCGCAAGCGCCCGCTGTCGTCGATGACGCCCACCATCCTGCTGCGCGACGGCAGGCTCTACCTGGTGGTGGGCGCGCCCGGCGGCCCGCGCATCATCACCGGCGTGATGCAGGTGATCCTGAACATCGTCGATTTCGGCATGAACCCGCAGGAGGCCATCGACTGGCCGCGCTTCCACCACCAGTGGAAACCCGACAAGCTCCTGCTCGAACGCGGATTCTCTCCCGACACCGTGGCCCTGCTCAAGGCGCGCGGACATCACATCGAGGCGGCGTCCTCGGTGGCCAACGTGGAAGCGATCCGGATCGAGAAAGGGTGGCTCGAAGGAGCCTCCGACGGCCGCGCCTCCGGCAAGGCCGCGGGATATTGAACCCCATGAATTACGCCCTCTCAACGCACCTGTTCGTCAACCACCGGTTGACGACGGCAGGCCTGGAACGCATCTGGCGCGCCGGCATTCCGGCGGTCGAGATCTTCTTCGCCAAGCAGCACATGGATTGGACCGACCAGGCGCAGATTGCCGAGCTGGGACACTTCTTCCGCGACTGCGAGCTGAAGGTCCATTCCGTCCATTCGCCCCTGTTCACCGACGACGTCTGTGGCCGCTCCGGCCCGCACGCCGTCATCAGCATCACCGAGACGGTCAAGCCCCGCCGCGTCCAGATGGTGGATGAGATCAAGCGCGCCATCGACTTTGCCGAGACGGTTCCCTTCCGCTACCTGATTCAACACATCGGCGTCGCCGATGAGGAGTACGACGACCGCAAAGTGGAAGCGGCCTTCACGGCGCTGGAGGATCTCAGCACCTACGCCCGGCACCGGGGAGTCGAGATCCTGCTGGAGAACATCCCCAATGCGCTTTCCAGCGCCGAGCGGCTGGCCGCCTTCGTCGCCGAGACGCACCTGGGTCTGGGCTTCTGTTTCGACACCGGCCACGCCCACCTGCGCGAGGGCGTCGAGACGGCCTTCGCCATCATGCAGAACCGCATCCTCTCGACGCACGTGCACGACAACGACGGGGCCTCCGACCTGCATCTGTTCCCCTTCCTCTCCGAAGGCGGCGGCATCGACTGGGGCAAGACCATGTCGCTGTTCCGCGGCTGCGGCGATCAGTTCCCCGTGCTGCTCGAGCTCCGGGAGTCGTCCGCGTTCCCGCATCCCATCGACGCGGCCCTGCAAGTGATCGAGAAACTGGAGAGCGCAACGTGAGAATACCCATCTCCGAAGCCGGCCGCCATCTGGGCGAATCCGTCGAGATCGCCGGCTGGCTGTACAACCTGCGGCGGTCGGGCAAGATCGCCTTTCCCCTCGTGCGCGACGGCTCGGGAATCCTCCAGTGTGTGGCCATGAAGAACGCCCTGCCGGAGGAGACCTTCGAGGCGCTGAAGAACCTGACGCAGGAATCCTCGCTGATCGTGCGCGGGAAGCTCCGCGCCGACCAGCGCGCCCCCGGCGGCTGCGAGCTCGACGTCGAGGGCGCCGACATCCTCCAGCGCGTGCCCGAGTCCGACCCCTACCCCATCACGCCCAAGGACCACGGCGTCGACTTCCTGATGGATCACCGCCACCTGTGGCTGCGCAGCCGGCGCCAGCACGCCATCCTGCGCGTGCGCCACGAAGTGATCCGCGCCATCCGCGACTACTTCGACTCCAACGGCTTCACCCTCATCGACACGCCCATCTTCACTCCCGCCGCCTGCGAGGGCACCACCACGCTGTTCCCCGTGCAGTATTTCGAAGACGAGATCGTCTACCTGACCCAGTCCGGCCAGCTCTACAACGAGG
>CAYOTD010000894.1:0-2085 GCA_964406685.1 uncultured Solibacteraceae bacterium
AATTGACTGGATCATCGCTATCGGATCGATCCTGATCTGCTTCGTGCCGGCGCTCTTCTTCGGGAAGCGCTCGGGCAAGAGCACCTCGGAGTTCTTCGCTTCCGGCCGTTCGGTTCCCTGGTGGCTGGCCGGGCTGTCCATGGTCGCCACCACCTTTTCCAGCGACACGCCCAACCTGGTCGCCAATTTCGTGCGCACCCAGGGGGTGTCCGGCAACTGGCAGTGGTGGGCCTTCACGCTCACCGGCGTCTCGACGGTGTTTTTCTTCGCGCGCCTGTGGCGGCGCTCGGGCGTTCTGACCGACCTGGAGTTTTACGAACTGCGCTATTCCGGGAAGGCGGCCAGCGCGGTGCGCGGCTTCCGCTCGATCTACCTCGGGTTCTTTTTCAACTGCATCATCATGGCGACGGTGAACCTGGCGGCGTGCAAGATCGCCGCCATTCTGTTCGGATTGGACCGCTGGCAGACCTTGGGCGCCGTCGGGTTGTTGAACGTCGTCTTCGCGGCGCACTCGGGGCTGTGGGGCGTGCTGGTCATCGACATGGTGCAGTTCTTCATCAAGATGTCGGCGGTGATCGCGGCGGCGTACTTCGCGGTGACCCTGCCGGTGGTGGGCGGCATGAGCGGGCTGGTGGACAAGCTCTCGCACCTGAAAGGTCCCGGCGGGGTGAACTACCTCAACATGCTGCCCGATTTCACCAGCAATTGGGACCTGGCGGTGGCGGTGTTCGTCATGCCGCTGGCGGTGCAGTGGTGGTCGGTGTGGTATCCCGGGGCCGAGCCCGGCGGGGGTAGCTACATCGCGCAGCGCATGCTGGCGTCCAAGTCGGAGAAGGATTCGCTCGGCGGCACGCTGTTCTTCAACATCGCCCACTACGTGCTGCGGCCGTGGCCCTGGATTCTGGTGGGCCTGGCGTCGTTGATCGTCTATCCCGAGCTGTCCGACATCCAGAAAGCCTTCCCGAACCTCGACCCCAAGCTGCTGGGCCACGACATCGCCTTCCCCGCGATGCTTCGGTTCCTGCCCACCGGCTGGATAGGCCTGATGGTGGGCGGGCTCGTGGCGGCCAACTCCTCGACGATTCTGACCCACCTGAACTGGGGCGCGTCGTACCTGGTCCATGACTTCTACCGGCGGTTTGTCAGGAAGGCCGCGCCGGAAGGCCACTACGTGCTGGCGGGCCGGGTGGCGACGGTGCTGCTGTTCGTCGCCTCCTCGTCGCTGGTGTTCGTGCTGGAGACGGCGCAGGACAGCTTCAATATCATCCTGCAAGTGGGGGCGGGCACGGGCCTGCTCTACCTGATCCGCTGGTTCTGGTGGCGGGTGACGGCGTGGTGCGAGATCGTGGCGATGATCAGCTCGTTCGGCGTCTCCGTGCTGCTGCTGGTGATGCACAAGTGGGGCGTGCGGCTGGGAACCCACCAGGAACTCCTGCTCACCGTGGTCACGACCACCATCTGCTGGCTGGCCGCCGCCTACCTGGGGCCGCAGACGGACCGCAAGACGCTGATCGAGTTCTATCGCAAGGTCCATCCCTTCGGGCCGGGCTGGCACGCCATCCGCCGGGAAGCGGGGATCTCGGAAACCGAGGCCGCCGAGCACCTGCGCAGCGAGAATATCCCGTTGGCGATGTTGGGGTGGGTATCGGGCTGCGCGACGATCTGGTCGGCGCTGTTCACGGTGGGCAACTTCCTGTACGGAAGAACGAACTATGCCCTTGCGCTACTGGCCGTGTTCGTGGTGAGCGGCATTGCGCTGATCCGCGTGATCAACCGGCTATGGAAATGAGCGCGGCCGATCCCGCCGGACTGCTCGAGAGCCGCTTCGGAGGAAGCGGCGAGATCCACCTGGTGGAAGTCCCGGGCCGGGTGAACCTGATTGGCGAGCACATCGACTATCACGGGCTCGCGGTGCTGCCCATGGCCATCGAGCGAAGGGTGCGGGTGGCCTTCCGCGCCCGAGGGGACGCGCGCATCCGCGCCGTCAGCGGCGACGGCTACGGGGAGCGCGAGTTCGAATGGACGCCGGGTCTGAAGCCCGGCGCGGCGGGCGACACGCCCGCGATGCCGGAGTGGAGGTGGTAG
>CAYOTD010000895.1:0-2082 GCA_964406685.1 uncultured Solibacteraceae bacterium
AGTACTTCTGGAGTTCGGCCCTGGGCACGCTGATCTTCGAACCCACCTCCTGCCGGATGACGCGCTGCGTCAACATGCCGTTCTTGGTCTCGGCGCGGAAGTCCTCGAAGGTCATTCCCGTCTGTTCGCGGACCCACTGCTGGAACTTTTCCGAGTCCGTGATCTTGTTCTGGAGCTGGATGTCGGCCATGTAGCGGGACAGCTCGCTGTCCACGTTGATGCTGAGAATATTCGCCTTCTGCACCAGCAGAAGCTGATCGATGCGGTCGCGCAGGATGTCCTTCTCACGATCCTTCATCGCCTTGGCCAGCGCCTCGCCTTTGACGCCGCGCGCCGTCAGTTCCGCTTGCGTCTGCTTGCGCGTCCGGTCGATCTCGCTGCGGGTGATGATGTCACCGTTGATCTTGGCGACGATCTCCTCGACCAGGTGGACATCGGCGGCCAGCAGCACGCCGCTCGCAAGCCCCGTCAACAGCAGGGATGACAAACACCTCATGTTCGTATTATCCTACACCGATCCTGGACTCGTACTACCCTGACGCTCCCGGCGCCCGGAGCGTTTCCAATTGGCTGCGGAGCCGATCCAGCAGCCGCCCCGCCCCGCCGGTGGCCTCCGCGGGCAAGCGCAGCACGCCCGCCGGGGTGAACTGGGTGCCGGGAGTGGTTCGCACCAGTTCCATCAACGCCGCGGGATCGATCCGGGATTCGCTGTGAAATTTTACGTTTACCATTCCCTGGCGCCGTTCGACCGATTCCACTCCCAACCGCTGGGCCAGGGTCTTCAACACCGAAAACTCCGCCAGGTTGCGCACCGCCTCCGGCGGCGGCCCGTAGCGGTCGGCCATCTCCGCCAGCAACTCCTGAATCCGCTCCCTCTCGCCGGCCTCGGCGATCCGCTTGTAGGCCCGCAGCCGCTGGTGCTCCTCGCCGATGTAATCGGACGGGATGCGGATGTCCAGCCCCAGGTTGAGCGTCGAGTGGACCTCGGGCGGGGTCTCCTCGCCCTTTAATTCCCGGACGGTCTCTTCCAGCAGCCGCACATACATGTCGAAGCCCACCGCGGCGATGTGCCCGTGCTGCTCGCCCCCCAGCAGGTTGCCCGCCCCGCGCAGCTCCAGGTCCAGGGCCGCGATCTTGAACCCCGCCCCCAGGTCGCTGAACTCCTTCAGCGCCGCCAGCCGTTTGCGCGCCACCTCGCTCAGCTCGGAGTCTTCCGGCACCAGTAGGTAAGCGTAGGCGCGCCGGTTGGAGCGGCCCACCCGGCCCCGAAGCTGGTACAGCTCGGACAACCCGTAGCGCTCCGCGTTTTCGATGATGATCGTGTTGGCCAGGGGAATGTCCAGACCATTTTCTACTATTGTTGTAGAGACGAAAACGTCGAACTCGTGCCGCATGAAGCCCAGCAGGACCTTTTCCAGGGCCTGCTCGCTCATCTGCCCGTGCCCGACCCCAATCCGGCATTGCTGGACCAGCGCCTGAATGCTTGCGGCCCGCTCCCAGATGGTCTCTACTCTATTATGAACGTAGTATACCTGCCCTCCCCGGCCCAGTTCCAGCTCGATTGCCGCACGCACCAGATCGGGCTTGAAGTGGGATACAACCGTATGAATCGACAGACGATCCTTCGGTGGAGTCTCGATGACAGACAGATCTCTCATGCCCAACAATGACATATGTAGTGTCCTGGGGATGGGAGTCGCTGTCATCGTCAGCACGTCGACGTTCTTCCGGATTTGCTTGAGCCGCTCCTTGTGCCGGACGCCGAACCTCTGCTCCTCGTCGACGATCAGCAGGCCCAGGTCGCGGAACTCGACGTCCTTCGACAGTAGCCGGTGCGTCCCGATGAGGATGTCCACCTTACCCGCCGCCAGGTCTTCGAGCACCGCTTTCTGTTCCTTGGCGGAGCGAAACCGGCTCAGCAGGTCGATGCGGACCGGGAAGGCGGCGAAACGGGTGCGGAAGGTCTCGTAGTGCTGGAAGCTGAGCACGGTGGTGGGGGCCAGCACGGCCACCTGTTTGCCGTCGCCCAGCGCCTTGAAGGCGGCGCGCATGGCCACCTCGGTCTTGCCGAAGCCCACGTCG
>CAYOTD010000896.1:0-2082 GCA_964406685.1 uncultured Solibacteraceae bacterium
GGCGGTGCCGCTGAGGGCGCTAAAATCACCGCGCTTCATCGCGGCGGTCGGCACGGTCGTGTTGATCGCGCTCTGGCACATGCGGATGCGGTTGAATTCCTGGTTGAAGAAGAAGAAGGTCTTGTTGCGGCCGCGGTTGTAAGGGAGCGGAACCGGCCCGCCGAGCCGGTAACCGAAGTTGTTCAGCCGCAGCGGGAGGACGCGATGCGAGAAGTAGTCGTTGGCGTCCAGTTTGTCGTTGCGGAAGAACTCGTACAGCGCGCCGTGGAAGTCCTTGGAGCCGCTGCGGGTGACCACGTTGATCTGGGCAAAGCCGGCGCGGCCGTATTCGGCGGAGTAGGCGGAGGTGACCGCCGTGAATTCCGCGATCGCCTCGACGGAGGTATAGGTGTTCTGGGAACTGCCGCCGACGATCACGTCCGAGTTGTTGCCGCCGTCCATGTTGAAGTTCGTGCCGGTGGAGCGGGCGCCATTGATGGAGACACTCGGGCTGCTGTTAGGGTCCATGCGGTCGCTCATGTTGGAGGTCACGCCGGGCACCAGTTCGAGCAGTGTCATGAAGGAGCGGCCGTTGAGCTGTAGTTCGCGGACCTGATCGCCGGAGATGAGCGACCCCGCATCCGCCGAATCCGTCTGCACGGTCTCGGCGCTGTCTGTCACGGAGACCTCGACCGTCACTTCTCCGATTTCCAGGCGCAGGTCGACGTCGAGGCGGTCGCTGACATGGAGCGCAATCCCCTGCTGCACGGTCTTCTTGAAGCCAGGCTGTGTCGCGGTCAACTCATACGTGCCGATCGGGAGATTCGGGAAGGCGTATACGCCCTCGTTGTTGGCAACCGTCCTGCGGATGGTGCCTGTTTCAACGTGCGTGGCGATCAACGCCGCGCCGGGCACGGCCGATCCCGAGGGGTCATGGACGCGCCCACTGATGCTTCCACCGGTGTCCTGCGCCAGGGCCGGCGCCAGAGCGAGGATGGCAATTGCGAACAACCATTGTTTGGTCATCTGGACTCCCACCTAAGCTGTCGTTCAGTCCAATGGTAGGGTCACAGAATAGGAGAACAGAAGTCGTATCTATGTATAATACGTTCTAGAGCCCTTTAGAATCAGTAGGCTGTAACGAATCTTTCACAATGGGCCCGGCACAATCCACTTCCGAGGACGCGACCCACGAACTGCTGCTTCAAGCGGACAGGATTGGGCGGAGCCCCGTGCTGTCCGGATCCGACATCCTCCGGAACCTGCTGACATTCCTCGCCCGGGCGGCGGTGGAGCGGCCTGGGGAAAGCATCCGGGAGACGGAAATCGCCTCCGCCGTCCTGGGACGGAAGGACTTCGACGCCCGCATCGACTCCGGCGTCCGCGTCCACACCGCCCGTCTCCGCGCCAAGTTGGCCGAGTACTACCTGGGCGAAGGAGCGGGGGATCCGCTACTTATCGAGATCCCCAGAAGATCGTATCAGTTGGTTTTCAGGCATCGAGGGTCCACTCCTCGGGATGAAGGGGGAACGCCCCCGGCCGAAGGCGAACGACGACCCTGGAGGGCGGCCCTGCTTCCCGCGGGGTTGCTTGCCGTGGCCGGCCTGCTTGCGGTGGCGGGATGGCTGGCATTGCGGCCGGGCCGGCCCGGGGCCGAGTTGCGCATCTTCTGGTCCGCGTTTCTCGACTCGCCGCAACCGCCCATGGTGGTGTTTTCCACGCCGCGCTTCGTCGGATCGGCGGCCGAAGGTCTGCGGCCGGCGCCGAGCGAGATTCCCCCGGGCACGCCCATTGTCAGCGAATACACCGGAGTCGGCGAGGTGGTGGCCATCTCCCGCCTGACGAACATGTTCTCGCGGTTCGGCCGGGAGATCCACCTGAAAAGAAGCGAACTGGTGACCTGGGACGATGCCAGGCAGCAGAACATGGTCCTGGTCGGCGGTCCGGAGACCAACGCCGTGCTGGCGGCGCTGCCGCAGCCGAGCCGTTTCGTGTTCACGTTCGCCATGCTTGAGGAGGGCGCTCCCCGGCGGGTCGTCATTGAAGACCTGAAGGCTCCCGCGTGAAGCCCGCGGTACTACTCCAACTCCCGCCGCCCGTACC
>CAYOTD010000897.1:0-2079 GCA_964406685.1 uncultured Solibacteraceae bacterium
ACGTTGCCGGTATGGAATTCGATGTTCGACAGACCGGTGCGTTGCGCGATCGCCGCGCCGGTTTCGATGGAGGCTGCCCCCAGATCGACGCCGTGCACACGGGCCGCGCCGCACATGGCCAGCGCGATCGCGTAGCGCCCGCTGCCGCAGCCCATATCGAGGACTTTCGCGCCCTTGAGGCTCGAGAGCCGGAAGTCACCGGTCTCGAGTCTCTCCCGGAGAATCTGCAGCGCCTCCTTCGTGTACACGTCCACATCAAACGCGTCCCACAGCTTGCCGTACACCTGCTGCGTTGTCGCCTCGTCGGCCCGCTTTCGCCCCGCGGCGGCCAGACGGGCGACGATGCCCTCCATGCAGCCGGGCCGTCCGACAAAGTACGAACCCAGCGGCGAGGCGGCTTCAAAACCACCGATGCAGGCGTCCAGGACCGACGAGATCCGCGCCGACGCCGAGTCCGCTTCGGGAAACGGGAGATACGGGTCGCTCGGATACAGGTGACGGAAGTACTCGTGCATCAGCGTGACGACCAGCCAGGGCTGTGACCGGACCCTCGCCTGCGCCAGATCAATGAAACGGTCGAACTTGGTCTTGAGATCGTCGAAGATGGACATCACCGCATCACGAGGACGTGTCCTGGTTCAGCCTGAAATGGAGAACCAGCCTTCCTGAGTTACACCTGTCCGGGAGACCGTCTCCCGGATCGAACGCTGTTTCCTGTTCCCAGACTCGCGGCTGCGCCGCGAGGGATTTATCGCGTGGGTGCCAATCCCGAAGGGGACGGGAAAGATGGGCGGCACAAGCTTCCTGCCGCCCACCCTTCGGTCTTGGCCCCTGGGTCGGCGCTCGGGTCGGTTCCCACCGGAGCCCTATCCTCCGCCCAGGTCGCCCTTCAGGATACCACTGGCCAATTCGCACAAGCAATCCTTTTCCGGCCTGGCTCAGGCCGCCGCGCTCCGCGCCGCCTGCCGGGCCATCTTCCGGCGCGCCCGGGCCTCGTCCAGCTTGCGGTCCCGCTCGGCAAAGATCGCCGGTTCCCGCCCGGCCAGCTTGTCCGCCGGGGCCACGTAGCCGATCGCACTGTGCAGCCGGATCGTGTTGTAATGCTCCACGTAACCGGCCACCAATCGCCGGGCATCCTCGAGCGACAACGGCGTGCCCGGCCGGATGCACTCGCTCTTGAGGCTCTGGTGCCAACGCTCCAGCTTCCCGTTGCTCTGCGGGTAGTACGGGCTGGTCCGCACGTGCGTCATCCCGCAGATCCGGATGAACTGCTTGAAATCCCGCGCAATGAACTGCGGCCCGTTGTCCGAGATGATCCGCGGATGCGCCCCCGGGAACCGCTCCCGGGCCCGCTGCAGGATCATCTCGATGTCCACTTCCTTCATCGTCTCGCGGATCTCCCAGTGCACGATGTACCGGCTGTACCCGTCCAGCACGCTGCACAGGTAATAAAACGTCCCGCAAACATTGATGTACGACACGTCCACGTGCCAGTGCTCGTGGGGCCGCAGCGGATGCTCGAAGCCCGTCCCCTTGCGCGACGGCTTGCGGTTCCAGCCCTCCAGACGCCCGGCCTGCTTGAGCACCCGGTACACGCTCGACGGGCTCACCGCCACCACGTCCGCATCCAGCATCATGAACGCCAGCCGGCGGTAGCCCTCCAGCGGATACTGCCGCTCGAACTCCAGGATCGCCGCCTTCTCCCACGCCTCCAGCCAGTGGTCCCGCGGCACCCAGGCGTTGTGCTCGTTCGCCTTCCCGTACCGGCTCCGCCAGTCGTAGAACTTGCTCGATCGCACGCCCAGCCATCCCGTCATCCGAACCACCGCGATCTCCGTCCGAGCCGACCAGCGATTCACGAAGTCCACCACCTCATCCCGCACGTCGTGGGGGACCCAGCCGGCTTTCAGATCTGGCCAAGACTTTTTTTAGCGCCACGTGCTCGCCCAGCAGCTCGGCCATCACCTCATCCTTGTTCCGCAGCTTGGCCTCCAGGAAGGCGATCCGCCGCTGCTCGGCCGCCTCTTGCCGGCCCGACTTGGCCCGCGGCTGCTCGAACACCACCGCCCCCTCCTCGAA
>CAYOTD010000898.1:0-2075 GCA_964406685.1 uncultured Solibacteraceae bacterium
CCGCATGACCAGCGCCTGGGCGGCGGCGTCGCCGATCACGCGGTTGGCCGCGCCATCCCAGCGGACGGCCCGCCCGGTTTCCCAGGAGATGTTCATCAAGTGCCCCAGGGCGGTGGCGTAGTGGCACGTCTCGGGATTGGCCGCCGGCATCTTCCGCCGGCGGATGTTGTCCAGGAACAGCTCGAAGTGGTACAGGTGGTCGTCCTTGGCCGGGACGTTCTCCTCGGCGTTGACGAACTGGCCCACGGGCGTGACCTTGGCGCCCCGGCGGACATCCTTGACGATGGTATAGCCGGCGCGATCCAACACCATGGACGCTTCGGTTCCGATGAAGCATTTGCTGTGGGAACGCGCTTCGCGGCGGCAACCGGTGCGCATCGTGTACTGGAGAACGAAGCCGCGCTTGGCGACCGGACCGGGCCCGAAGGTCGCGGTGGCGGAGAAGGTGTTGGGGTACTCGTAGTTGTCGTGAAAGGCGAAGTTGCCGCCGGTGGCGAAGACCGACTGAGGCGATTGTACGCCCATCGCCCAGAGCACGATATCGAAATGATGGACGCCCCAGGCCACCTGGTGGCCGCCGCCCGAGACCTTGAACCAGTCGTAGCCGTAGTTGTAGTAGATGTTCGGATTGTAGGCGCGATAGGGCGAGGGGCCGACGTAGAAGTCCCAGTCAAGCTCGGCGGGAGGCGGGCAATCGGGCGGCGACCCGGCGCCGGGATAGTAATTCTCGTAGTCCCAGACCCTGACCTCCGAGATCTCGCCGAGCTTACCGGCCTGAATCAGCTCGGCCGCCTGCCGGTAGTGCTCCTGGCTGCGCTGCTGCGTTCCCACCTGCACGATGCGGCCGTACTTGCGGGCAGCCTGCACGGCGACGGCGCCCTCGCCGATGGAGTTGCCCAGCGGCTTTTCCAGGTAAACATCCTTGCCCGCCTGGCAGGCGGCGATCATTGGCAGCACGTGCCATTGCTGGTTGGTGGCGATGATCACGGCGTCGACGTTCTTGTCCTCGAAGAGCTTGCGGTAGTCCTTGTGGGCGGCCACGCGGTCGCCACCGGCGATTTCACGGCCCTGGGCCAGATGCTTCGAGTTCACGTCGCAGACCGCGACGAAACGGACGCCAGGCATCTTCGAGAAACGGGGAATCAGCAATCCCCTCCCCCGCGCGCCGCATCCGATCAGGGCCAAGTTGATGGTGTCGTTCGGGCCGGCTTTCGCGGCGGCGCCCGCCGCAAAGGCCCCCGCCGAGGCCCCCAAGAATCGTCTTCTCGAAGCTGGATCGCTCATGGTTTCTCTATCCTCGCACAATGATCCGGAATCGTTCCCGCGCGCCGGCCGTCTCGAAAGCCGCGCGCGTGGGCCGGCAGGCTTTCTCCACGCGGGACAACGAGACCGGCTGCATCATGCTATCGACCGGAGAGATCAACGTCAAGGGACGCGGAGCGAGGGCCGCCGCCACCCGCGGCAGGTCGAGGTGCAGCAGGATGTCGGGGATGAAGACGCCGGCGCTATAGAGATCACGGTCGGTTTCGGTCACCTGAATTGTGCACGGATCGAGCACGCTCGGCGCGGCTGACGCGCTGCGTTGATCCGCGTTTTCGTCGCCCCACTTGGCTCAAATCGTCCTGAAGTCCTCCCGTCCTTGCAAGTTGTTGTTCGCTCAGGGTTGCCCGTGCATAGGGTTTTATGCGCGCGCGTCAGCACCGCAACGCGGTGGCCCCCACGGGGGCGAATCCGGCGGCGCCCGCGCTGATGGCACGCAATCGATCCATCAGCCGGTCGAAGGGGCATTTCTCCTCATAGTGGTCGCTGTAGCTGACGCCCACGCGCCCGGCGTGCCGCCAGATCTTGGCCGCCACGAACAAAAACCGCAAGCACGCCGTCGCCAAGGTCGTGTGCCTCATCTGCTCCGCCTGCACGCCCTCGTCGCGCTGCATCAGCGCCAGCCAGCAGTTGAGATTGTAGGCCAGCATTACGATCTGAAACCAGTTCGCGTTCATCATCCAGCGCTTCGACGGGTGCGCCGCCATACCCGCATCGTTGTTGGCTTCCTCAATCAGATTCTCGGCCGTGGCTCG
>CAYOTD010000899.1:0-2062 GCA_964406685.1 uncultured Solibacteraceae bacterium
TGGCCCTGGGCGCCGAGGCCGTGTTTGTCGGCTCGGGCATTTTCAAGTCCGACGACCCGGAGGCGCGCGCCCGCGCCATCGTCAAGGCCACTACTTACTACAAAGACCCGGCCAAGTTACTCGAAGCCAGCGAGGAGTTGGGCATGGGCATGCCGGGCCTGGACGTCTCCAAGCTCCAGGAGAGCGAACTGCTTCAGACGCGCGGATGGTAGCTGGATGAAGCGCGCCGGAGTCCTGGCCCTCCAGGGAGATTTCGAGGCTCACCGCAAGGCGCTGGAACGCGCCGGGGTGGAGGCGGTCGAGGTGCGCACCGCCTCCGATCTCGACGCGGTGCAGGGACTGATCATTCCGGGGGGGGAGAGCACGACGATGCTCAAGCTGCTCGACCTGGAGGGCCTTTTCGAACCGCTGCGCGAGTTCGGAAGGACGAAACCCATCTTCGGTACCTGCGCCGGGGCGATTTTGCTCGCCGCCACCGTCACGCACCCCGAGCAGCGCTCGCTCGCCCTCATGGACATCGCGGTCGAACGCAACGGCTATGGGCGGCAGCTCGACAGCCGCGTCGTGCATCTCGACGACGGAGAGCTTCAGGGGCTGGAAGCCGTCTTCATCCGCGCGCCCATCATCCGCAGCGTCGGACCCTCGGTGAAGGTGCTGGCCAGCTACCTGGGCGCTCCGGTGCTGGTGGAAGAGGGGCGGCACATGGCGGCCACCTTCCACCCGGAGCTGACCACCGACCCGCGCATTCACAGCCGCTTCCTCGAAAGGCTCGCGTAGTGCGCCGCGCCGTAAATCAGGGACAGTCACCAATTTCACCATTTAAAAAAGGTGAAATTGGTGACTGTCCCCATTTTGCGATTGCGGTAGGGTTGGCGTTCGGGCTCGGAGTGCTCTACGAGATCGAGCCGCTGAACGGCATTCGCAGCCTGACGCGCTGGGAGTGGCCGTGGCAGGACCTGGGCGCGTTCGAGATGGGGTTCGCACTGCTGCTTCCCTTTCTGCTGATTGGGGCAGTACTGTGGAGAGCCGAGAAGCGCGAGCCCTCCCCTCGCCCTTGGCTGATGCTGGGGCTGCTCGCGCTCTCCAACTTCCTCCTGCAACTGTTCAGCGTGCTGGGCGACCCGAGGGGTCTGCCGCGAATCGAGCAGCTTGTGGCATCCCCGGATGTGACGAGCTACTTCACCGCCGCGCTCGATATCAAGAATCTGGCGGAGTGGCTGAGACGTTTCCACGAGACCACTCTCCCCGGACACGCCTCCACTCACCCGGCCGGGCCGATCCTGTTCTACTACGCATTCCTCAAGCTGTTCGGTCCGTCCACGGGAGCATTACTTGGAGGCTGCACCGTGGGGCTGGCGGGGAGCGCGGGCGTCCTGGCGATGTACGCCTTCGCCGGTCTGTGGAAGGCCGAGGCGCGGGCGCGGCTGCTCGCCTGCGCCTTCTACGCTCTGCTGCCGGGCCTGACCGTTTTCTTCCCCGAGTTCGACCAGATCTACCCGGTCTTCTCGATGCTCATCATCCTCTGCTGGGTGAGGGCGCTGGCGTCCCCGAACCGATGGTGGCGAGAGACTCTGATGCTTGGCGCGGTCCTGTTCGCCGCCACCTTCTTCGCCTACAACCTGCTGGTGATGGGCGCTTTTCTTGCCTACTACGCCCTTCCTCGGCGCGCGTGGGTGGCTGCGCTCCGCGCCGGAAGCATCGCGCTGGGTGTTTGCGCGGCGCTCTATCTGGCGCTCTGGATCGCCACGGGCCACAACGCGCCCGCCGCATTTCTGCGGGCGCTGGAGAGCCAGGCCGCTCATACGCGGGTGCTCAACCGCTCTTACGCCGCGTTTGTCCTGATGGACCTTTACGACTTCGCGCTCAGCGCCGGCATCATCGCGATTCCCATTCTCGTTTGCCATCTCCGCGGGACGCGGGAGCGGCTTCGGGTGAACGACGCGGGCACGGCGCTGACGCTGATCGGGCTGGGAACCATACTCACCGTCGATCTCTCGGGGCTGCTGCGCGGAGAGGCGGCGCGGGTCTGGCTCTTCCTACAACCCCTGCTGATGGCGCCGGC
>CAYOTD010000900.1:0-2056 GCA_964406685.1 uncultured Solibacteraceae bacterium
CGCATCGGCCGCATGGTGTTCCGCGCCGTGGCGCAGGAAGCCGAGTTCAAAGACCTCGAAATCGTCGCCATCAACGACCTGCTCGAGCCGGACTACCTGGCTTACATGCTGCAGTACGACTCGGTGCATGGCCGCTTCAACGGCACGGTGGGCGTGGAAGGCAACAACCTGGTGGTCAACGGCAAGAAAATCCGCCTCACCGCCGAGCGCGATCCCGCCAACCTGAAGTGGAACGAAGTGAATGCCGACGTGGTGGTCGAAGCCACCGGCTTCTTCCTCACCCTCGACACCTGCCAGAAGCACATCGACGCCGGTGCCAAGAAAGTGGTGCAATCCGCCCCCTCCAAGGACGACACGCCGATGTTCGTCTATGGTGTGAATCACGCCAAGTACGCTGGCGAGAAAATCGTCTCCGCCGCCTCCTGCACCACCAACTGCCTGGCCCCCGTGGCCAAGGTGCTCAATGACAGCTTCGGCATCAAGCGCGGCCTGATGAGTACGGTGCACGCCGCCACCGCCACGCAGAAGACCGTGGACGGCCCGTCGAGCAAAGACTGGCGCGGCGGCCGGGGCATCCTGGACAACATCATCCCGTCGAGCACCGGCGCGGCCAAGGCGGTGGGCAAGGTCATTCCCGAGCTGAACAAAAAGCTCACCGGCATGGCCTTCCGCGTACCTACGCCTGACGTGTCGGTCGTCGATCTGACCGTCGAGCTGAACAAGGAAGCCAGCTACGCCGACATCTGCGCGGCGATGAAGGCCGCTTCCGAAGGCCCGCTCAAGGGCGTGCTCGGCTATACCGAAGACAAGGTGGTCTCCACCGACTATCGCGGCTGCTCCATGCCGTCGATCTTCGACGCCGAGGCCGGTATCGCCCTCGATTCCACCTTTGTCAAGGTCGTGTCCTGGTACGACAACGAGTACGGCTACACCTGCAACATGATGCGCTTCGTCAAGCACGTCGCCAGCAACTGATGCCGCCAGCCCCGCTGCCTTGACGACTCATCAAAACACCCGTCAGCGGGGTGCAAACGAGGAGAGACTGATGCAAATCCTGACCTTTGAAGAAGTGTGCAAGCGCGGCTTCGCCCAGGACAAGCGCGTATTCATTCGCGCCGATCTGAACGTGCCGTTCAACGACAAGGGCGAGATCACCGAGGACACCCGGGTGCGCGCATCGGTGCCCGCGGTGCGCATGGCGCTCGACGCCGGTGCCGGGGTGATGATCACCTCGCACCTGGGCCGCCCGACCGAAGGTGAGTTCAAGCCCGAGGATTCGCTGGCCCCCGTGGCCAAGCGCCTGAGCGAGCTGCTCGGCCTGCCGGTCAAGCTGCAGGCCAACTGGGTGGACGGCGGCTTTGACGTGCGTCCTGGCGAAGTGGTCATGCTCGAAAACGCTCGCGTCAACAAGGGCGAGAAAAAGAACGACGACGCGCTGTCGCAAAAAATCGCCAAGCTCTGCGACATCTATGTGAACGACGCCTTCGGCACCGCCCACCGCGCTGAGGCGACCACCTATGGCATCGCCAAGTACGCGCCCATCGCTTGCGCGGGCCCCCTGCTGGCGGCCGAGATCGACGCCATCAGCCGCGCGCTGGAAAAACCTGCGCGCCCGCTGGTGGCCATCGTCGCAGGCTCCAAGGTCTCCACCAAGCTCACCATCCTGCAAGCCCTGGCCGACAAGGTCGATGGCCTGATCGTGGGCGGCGGCATCGCCAACACCTTCATGCTGGCCGAAGGTCTGCCCATCGGCAAAAGCCTGGCCGAGCCCGATCTGGTGGATGAGGCGAAGAAGGTCATCGCCAAAATGAAGGAACGCGGCGCCGAGGTGCCCATTCCCGAAGACGTGGTGGTGGCCAAGCAGTTCAGCGCTACCGCCGAGGCCACCGTCAAAGAGGCCAAGGATGTGGCCGCTGACGACCTCATACTCGACATCGGCCCCAAGACTGCGGCCAAGCTGGCGGCCAAACTCAAGACCGCGGGCACCATCGTCTGGAACGGGCCGGTGGGCGTGTTCGAGTTCGACGCCTTCGCCAACGGCACCAAGGTGCTGGCC
>CAYOTD010000901.1:0-2054 GCA_964406685.1 uncultured Solibacteraceae bacterium
CAAGGAGCGGGAGGCCTGGGCTCGGCTGCCATTCAACGAGCAGGAGTACCGGGAGAAAGAGGCCGGCGTGCGGGAACTGACCGGGGAGCCCGAGCAGACGCTGTTCGCGCGCCTGTGGGCACGGCCGACCCTCGAGGTCCACGGCATCCGCGGCGGCTTCACTGGCGAAGGGGCGAAAACGGTGATTCCGGCGCGCGCGGTGGCCAAGCTCAGCATGAGGCTGGTGGCGGATCAGCGCCCCGAGGAGGCCACCGAACAGCTTCAGGCGGCGGTGGCGCGAGTGTGCCCGCGGGGCGTGACGGCGGAGTTCAAGACCATCCACGGCGCCGCGCCGTCGCTGGTCAATCCGGACAACCGCTTCATTCGCGCCGCGGCGGCGGCAATGACCGAAGTGTTCGGACGCGAGACGGTCTATATCCGCTCGGGCGGTTCGATCCCCATCGTCGGCCTGTTCGACCAGCATCTCGGCATTCCCAGCGTGCTGATGGGATTTGGGCTGCCGGACGATAACCTCCACGCGCCCAATGAGAAGTTCCACCTGCCGAACTTCTACCGCGGCATCGAGACGGTGGCGCGCTACCTGGACGTGCTCGGCGCGTGAATCCTACTGGCGGCGCTCACGCACCGACAGGAGGACTTCGCTGCCGGGCGCGAAGGTCACGTTGGCGCCCTTGGCGGCGACCTGGATCAGAATGAGCGAAGCGGCGGCGCCCGCTCCGGCGCCGATGGCCGCGCCTCTGCCTCCGCCGGCAATAGCGCCAATGAGCGCGCCCGCTCCGGTGACGGCGGCCAGTTTGCCAACGTTGCTCTTCTTCTCGACCACTCGTCCTTCCTCGTCGACGTTGGCCTTGCCCTTCGAGTTAATCAGGGACTTCACTTCCGAGCTGACCGGGATCGACTTGCCGTCCTTGGTTACGACAGTCTGAAAGGTGAAGTTCAGTACCGACTTGCCGCTCACCTTGCCGCCGCTCTTGGACTCCTTCACCTCGCCCTCCATCATCGCGCCGGCGAACTCCCCGGGCGCGAGGACCTGGGCGGTGATCTTGTCGCCCTTGCGGTTGGTTTCCGTGCTCAGAGGCGCCAACAGTCTGACGCGAAACTCGGTGTTGTCGGCGATCTGTTGCGCGGGAGCGGGGAGCGTGCCGAAGGTCAGAGCCGCCAGCAGGATCCAGACGGTTGCGGTCTTCATGGCTGAATTATAGCGCCCTGGCCCGGGCGGGATCGGTGCTATTCTGTGACGGAAGAATGCTGCTTGAATCGCTGGCCGTCGTCGCGTTCGCTGCGGGGTTCTCGGGCTGGGCGGTACGCGGGCGATCGTCCAACGTGTTCGGCCGTTCGCTCTGGCGCGGCCCGCGCGACCGGGCGGTCCTCGCGCTGACCTTCGACGACGGTCCCAGCGAAGCGACGCCGCAATTGCTGGAGGCGCTGGGCAGCTTGGGCGTTCGCGCGACGTTCTTTGTTTCCGGCGCGGCCGTGGAGCGGCTGCCTGAAGTGGCACGATCGATTGCCGCCGCTGGCCACGAAATCGGTAGCCACGGCTATTCCCACGAGCCGCTGTATCTGCGGGGACCGGCATTCGTCCGCGACGAAGTGGAGCGTGCACAGCGCGCGATTACCGGGATCACGGGCGTCTCGCCGCGGTTGTATCGTCCCTCATTCGGATGCCGCTGGTTCGGGCTGCGCGCGGCGCAGCGGCGATTGGGGTTGACCACCGTGATGTGGACCGTGATCGGCCGCGACTGGAAGTGGCCGGCGGCGGGCATCGCGGAGCGCCTGGTCCGCGAGGCGTCGAACGGCGCGATCTTCTGCCTGCACGACGGCCGTGCGCTGGCGCCGAACCCGGACATCCGCCCAACCATCGAGGCGCTTCGTCTTGCCGTGCCCCGGTTGCGGGAGCGCGGCTTCCAATTCGAGACGGCCGGCGATCTGTTGCGCGCGTCCCTCACGGAGGACTCATGATCGGCGCCGAATCGCTGCTCCGGACACTGCTGGCCAACGGAGTCGACCTCTGCCTGATGAATCCCGGCACGTCGGAGATGCAGTTGGTCTCCGCG
>CAYOTD010000902.1:0-2050 GCA_964406685.1 uncultured Solibacteraceae bacterium
GTGTTCGGCGCGTGCGCGTTTGCGGTGAACCTGCCGATCTTTTTCAAAGTCACGATCATCTTGTTTTTCGCGCTGGCGTTTTTCTCGGCCACGCACGATATCGCCTGCGACGGCTTCTACATGCTTGGCCTGAGCGAGGGCCAGCAATCCTGGTTCGTGGGCATCCGCTCGGCTTTCTACCGCCTCGCGATGATCTTCGCCAACGGCATCCTGGTGGTAGCGGCAGGCATGATCGAGGCGCGCACGGGCCTGCCGCCGGTCAGCATGTCCGCCGTGGCCGTGCGCGAAGGCATACCCGCCGCCGAGCCGCTGAAATTACAATACCCCGCCGCGCGCCTCGAAAGCGAAAAGGGCCAGCGGATCCTCCTCGACGCGGAATATCTCGTGGTAAAGGCGGGGGAAACGGCCAACCTGCACGTCCGCCTTTCCGAGCCGCCGCCCGAGGGCAAGCCCGTGGCGGTGACGTTCGAGCGGATCGAGGGCAGGAAGACCGTGGATGTCGCGCAGGGCAGCCGCATCGAATTCACAACGGAAAACTGGGACGTCCCGACGACCGTGGTTCTCAAGGCGAGCCGCAACCTGCGCATCAGCGAGGCGGCGGAATTCCGCGCCACGGCGGGCAATATCCGGCTCTCCTGGACGGTGGTGCTGGGCCTGTGCGCCGCAATGTTCCTGCTCTTCTACCTCTGGCATAACTTCGCGCTGCCGCATCCCTTCACAGATCGCCCCGTGCAGATGGAAGGCCCGCGTCCGCCATTTTACCAGCCGGCTTTCTGGCTGACAATTACAGGCCTGCTCTGCTTCGCCCTGCTCGGCGACCTGATGGGCGTGATCGGAATGGCGACGAATCCGCTCAAGGCGCTGGTGATCGAGAAATTCACGAAGTTCCAGCCCGCCCAGTGGGAATCGCTTTTCAAGGTCTTCCGGATTCTCGTGCTGAGCGCCCTTCTGGTCTGGCTCTTCCTGCGCCAGAGCGCGCGGCGCGTGATGGGCGCCACTTTCAGCGGTCTCGCGCGCGAGAGCGGCCTGGCCTTCGACGAGGTTTTCATCTCCTTCTTCCGCAAGCCGGGCATCGGCCTCATGCTCGCTTTCCTGCTACTTTACCGCCTTGGCGAGGCGCAACTGGTCAAGATGGCCGCGCCTTTCCTGCTCGACGCGCCCGACACGGGCGGCCTCGGCCTTTCGACGGGCGATGTCGGCATCGCCTACGGCACGGTCGGCCTGCTTTCGCTGACCGTCGGCGGCATTCTCGGCGGGCTGATGGTTTCGTCGGGCGGCCTGCGCAAGTGGCTCTTCATTATGTGCTGCGCCATCAATGTGCCCGACCTGCTCTATGTCTATATGTCGTTCGCCCGCCCGGATCATTTCGGAATCATCCTGACCTGCGTGGGCATCGAGCAATTCGGCTACGGGGTGGGCTTCACCGCCTACATGGTGTATATGCTCTACTGCGCGCAGGGTGAGCACAAGACGGCGCACTTCGCGATCACCACCGCCTTCATGGCGCTCGGCATGATGATTCCGGGCATGATCAGTGGCTTCCTGCAGGCAGCGCTGGGCTATCCGAAATTCTTCATCCTCGTCTGCGTCCTGACGCTGCCGGGATTCCTTTTGCTGCCCTTTATTCCGCTGGAGCGCGACTTCGGCAAGAAACGCGAAGCGGCGAAGAAGGCCTAGGCGCCCCACCGCCCGCGATTTCCACGGCGATCCCCGAGGGCGCTTGACGCCGCCACCCGCCTCATCCGAATCTGGGGAAGGAACGCCGCGCCCCATCGGTTCCCGCGCGCCGCGCTCCCACCCCCGGCCTCGAAGGATGAGATATGCAGGGGAAGAATTCCAGTCCCGGCGGACGCGACGCGCACACCGCAATGGGCAGGCGCCTTCTTCTCGCATTCGCCCTCCTTGCGGCTACGGCGGCGGGCGCCCTCGCGCAGGTTTCCCCCGCTCCCGAAGCCACTCGCCCAGCGCTCTCGCCGCCTTCGGGCGTTCACATGCCCGATGAGCCAGGCGCCACGACCTCTTCGCTCCAGATCGGCGTGGCCCTCCCGCC
>CAYOTD010000903.1:0-2048 GCA_964406685.1 uncultured Solibacteraceae bacterium
TAGCCCAAGTTGAACAGTTGGAAGGCAAGAACGGCCTTGGCGACAGCGCCAGGGCCGTTTCTGTCCGAAAGTCGTGACTACATTTGAGCGACCTCATCAATCCGCCGCAGCCGCTGTGGTAGTGTCAGTCCGAGCCGATGGAGGAGGACCTTCTGAGCCTTGTCAGGTGTCGTCACGCAGCGAAGCCGGACCGGGTGTTGCCGTCCGTCGGTCGTCCGGGCCGCCAGAAGCACATCGCCACTCTTGATCTTGTGGAATTCCTCCACCAGCCTTCGTGGGGCATCCCCCAACCCGGAGGCCTTCATCCACTGGGCCAGCGCCTTCCACAACACATACGCCAAGAAGCATACCAGGATGTGTGCCTTCACCCGGTCTTCTTTCTGGTGCCAGATCGGCCGGATTTCCAGTTCGTCCTTGGTCACGCGGAACGCCCACTCCGCCTCAGTCAGTTGAATGTATCGTTTCCACAACGTCGCCGGGTCGGTGTCCGTCAGGTTCGTCCGCAACAGATAACATCCCTCGGACAACGCTGACCACTCGCTCCACCGCTCGTTGCGAGTCCACGTGATCGAGAGCCGCGACTTGCTCGCCGGCTTCGTGATCGGCGCAACCTGCACCTCAAAGGCCCCGGAGGCCCGCCAGTACCGCTCCTTCAGCCGCCCCAGTCGTTCGTGAGCGACGCCCGTATCTCGCAACCTTCCCTTCTCCGCCGCCGCCTGAAGCTTCTTCAGGCCCGCCTCCAACCGGTCCACGAACCGATCGTGCATCGCCTTCTCCTTCTCCCGACGATCCGCACTGCGGGCCAGGATGAACGTCTCCTGTCCGTCCGGACCCGGAACCAGCTTCACGTCCACCCCCGCCTCCACCTCATGCCAATCCTTGTCCACCAGATACCGCTCGAACTGCCGAAGCATCGCCTTCGGCGTCCCCACGATGTACGAGCCCCCGCGCTCACGCAAGAACTTCAGATTCCCCTCGCTCACCATCCCCCGATCCATCACCCACACCCGATTCGCCTTGCCGTGCTTCCTCTCCATCGCCTTGACAATCTCCTCCACCGTCCGGACATCGGCCGTGTTCCCCGCGAACACCTCGTATCCCAGCGGAATCCCCTCCGTCGTCACCACCAGCCCGATGCACACCTGCAGACAGTCCGGCCGGCTGTCCCGCGAATATCCCCGCTTGCCCAGCGGATTCGCCACGCACTGCCCCTCGAAGTACGTGCTCGTCACGTCGTAGAGCAGCAGGTCGTACTTCAACTCAAACAGATCCCCCAACCGCTCCTTGAGATGCCGCTCAATCGCCTCCTTGTGCGGCAGCAACGCATCCAGCCCTTCGTACAAACGCCGGTGATGAACTTGCTCCACGCCGACTCCGAGCAGATCGTCCAATGCCGTCCCCCGGTACCACGTGTCCGCGATGTGAAGTTCACTCGACGGCTCACAGAACCGACCGATCGTCAGGATCGCCGCCACCAGCGGCCAGAGCACAGCTTCCTCCCCCTGTGGCATCATCGCCGTCAGCACCTCGTCCAGCTTCAGTAGCCGCCACAACCCCAACCCCAGCCACACGTCCCCAAAGTTCCGCAACCGGTCCAGTTGCACGTCCTTGAGCTTCACCAGCACCGGTTCATCATCAGCCGAATCGTCATAACGTGGCGGATCGAACAGCGACGCCTGCGGCCGTTCCTCTTTATTCAGACGCCGGCACAAATGCCCCCAGCCGTTCTGTTCGCTTTTCCTGAGCTCACCTAGATAGGCGACCACCCGATGCCGCGAGCCCTTCGCCGTGCGGTAGGACTCGACCAGCGCCCAATACGTATGCTTCTTGCCGCCCTTGCGCCGTTCGAGCCGTTTGAGAAACATCGCATCCCTGCCGCAGAACCGATCCCTCTCCTACAAGAATGCCACAGAAATGAGCCAAGACAAGAGAAAAGGTCGTGACTACACGCCCCCCAGCGAGCATCATCCCCATCCACGACTATGCCACTGAGGTTCAGCGTTGAGAAAAAAAACAAAAACAGCAGTCGGGTGTTCAACTTGGGCTAA
>CAYOTD010000904.1:0-2045 GCA_964406685.1 uncultured Solibacteraceae bacterium
GGAGTCTCGTGATGCAGTGCTCGGACAACTCCGACCTTGCGAGCATCCTTGCCGCTTCGCAAGGCGTTGACGCCAAAGCGATGTTCATCCGGGACAACTCCTCCCCGGCGCCCCTCGAATTGGTCACAGAGCCGTACTACCCGGCAGGCGACAGTCCCGATTGCCGTTTGGACCGGTTCTTCTTTCACGTTGTAGCTTCACTGAGTGAGTTGTACGACTTGTCGGGGCGATGTCCGGTCGAGACGTTGTCGGGGAACTGTGGCGGCCAGTCGATTCAGTGTACACCTGGGGAAAACCACTTTGGTCTGGCCAGAGAGACATACATGCCACGGGTCTTTCATGAGCAACCACTTGGTCGCACGCTATTCCTTCCTTTGGGTGTCACGGTCGCCCCTTGTCAGTCGCAGTAGTATCTCCCCCGGAATCGAGGCCTTATGATGAGACATCAGATGGTTTTCATTGTGGCTTTCACTCTGGTGGGAGCCTGTGCCGAAGGAACCGCACAGACAGGAGCCTCAGGTCAATCGCAGACTGTCGAGGCCTTTTTCAGGCAGCGAGAGGAGGAATGGTTACGGGCCATCACCAAGGCGTTGAGCGACAGAGGGTTTGTGCGCGTTGACGGCCCGGGAGGAGTCAGGGGGCTGAATGACGTGGAGGCGATACTGAAGCGCATTACTTCGCGACTGCCATCGGGGCGGGTGTTGTTCTATCCCGCCGATCTGGCTCGGCAACCACGCAGGTCGGCCGAAGTGAGAGTGGAGTCGGTTGTCGAAGAGACCAACGCATCGAGGTTTCTGGCTGTGGTCAGCGTTAAGGTCGAGCGCTTCGACACCCTGAGGCTGGCCGAACAACGAATGGCTCACATCGCAGCTCACGTGCCGCGAGCGTTCATCCGGGGGGCGCCGGACGGAAAGGACGTCGGCGAAGTCAGCTATTATCACGCCGAGTCGAGATCCGCGGTGATCATGTCGCTTAGAGACAACCTCGTCACGCGCGTTCACTACAGCGGACCGCACAGGGTCGCGAAGTCGCCGCGCAGCCGGGCCGAGTCGGCACGAGAGCGGGCGACGAAGGTAATCCTGGTTCCCGTCGTCTGCACAGATCTGGCGCGGGCGATAGACGGCGATGCGCTGAAGCTGATTCATCCGTAGCTACCGGCAACCGATTCCCCGCCAAGGCCGGAGCCACTGCGGACGCTGAAGGTGAGGGTGGGATCAGACTATCGCGCCCGGCGCAGCCGCGCAACCAGAGCGCCGCCGGCGAGTTGGAGTGCGGCGGCCAGGATCACCAGCGCGGCGGGCGAATACACGTAGAGCAAACCCATCGCGGCACTGCCGGCGAACCATGCCAATCCGAAGCAGAAGCTGAAGACGCCGTAGGCCGAGGCGCGCCGTTCGGGAGGCGCGAACTCCGCCACCGCCGCGCGCAGAACGGACTCCTGGGCTCCCAGCGCGGCGCCCCAGAGCCCCATACCCGCGACGGCGGAGTGGGAGCCGCCAAGATACAGCAACGGAGTCGAGGCTGCCGCGAGGGCGGCGCCGCCGGCGAGCACCGTCACGCCGAAGCGGTCATACAGGCGGCCGAAGGCGAGCGCCGCCACCGCGTCCACTCCCATGGCAAGTGCGTAGAGCAGCGGGATTGCGGTATCGGAGGCCGCCGCGGTGTGCTTGAGGTGGAAGGCGACCAAGGGGAAATCGACGAATCCGGCCGCCATCAGGCCGCAGGCCGCCGTGTAGATCCAGAAGGCCCGGGGCAGGGACGCGGCGGCCAGGGGGACGCCGGCCGGTGCGAGATCCTGTGGCTTGGGCAGCGTACGCCAGGCGATGAACAGCGCCAGCATCGCGAGCGCCGCCGGGATGGCTAGCAGCGCGAATCCCATCTGGTAGCGGCCCGAGTGCGCCAGCGCCGCGGCGATCACCAGCGGCCCGGTGAGCGCGCCGATCTGGTCCATCGCCTCGTGCAGGCCGAAGCCCCAGCCCCGGCCGAGCGAGGTGGTGGCGTGGGAGAGCATTGCGTCGCGCGCGGGGGTGCGAATGGCTTTCCCC
>CAYOTD010000905.1:0-2043 GCA_964406685.1 uncultured Solibacteraceae bacterium
TCCCGCCTGGGGCGATCCCGCGCGATGCCGTCACCATGAACTCCGAGGTCCGCCTGCGAGACCTCGACACCGGCGAAGAGATAGTCTACCGGCTCATCTTCCCCTACCAGCCCCGCTCGGAGCACGCTATTTCCGTACTGGCGCCGATCGGGACCGCCATGCTCGGCTACCGTGTGGGCGACGTGATCGAGTGGCGCGTCCCCAAAGGCCTGCGCCGCCTCAAAGTAATGCAGGTCGTCTATCAGCCCGAAGCCGCCGCTCTGGCAAGCTGACTCTCCGGTCAGAACTCGATCCGCGCGGCAACCTGTCCGGTCCTCGCGGCCCCGGCGCCCGTGATCCGGCCGGCCGAAGTGGAGCGGATGTTGGCATTCGGCAGATTGTAGTTGACGTGATTGGTTGCGTTGGTGAAGGTGCCCTGCAACAGCAGCCGGGCTCGCTCTCCCAGCGGGAAGTATTTGTGCAAGCCGGCGTTCATGGTGAACAGGCCCGGGCCCACAAGCACGTTCGGAGCCGAGTTGCCAAACCGGCCCACACTCACGTCCGGCCGCCCGTCTCCGTTCACATCGCCTGGCACGGCGAAGGCTTTCGTGTCGAACCACCGGTAAGTGCTGCGCTCGGAAGTGGGCAGATTGCCGTTGGCGATCCGGTCCGGACGGCCGCTGGTCGTGTTCGTGTTGGAGACGTCGAACCCGCTGAACGTCGGGTTGAAGAACAGGCCCGTCCGCATCGTCAGGATGGAACTTACCGTCCAGCCGCCCAACAGGTGTTTCGCCACGCCGCGCGAGCCGGTCAGCCAGCGGCGGCCGGGGCCAAACGGCAGTTCGTAAACCAGGTTGCCGTTCACACTGTGCCGCGGCACGTAACTCACATCGCCCCGATCAAGGTATCGGGCATAGCTGTTCTGCGGAGCCGAGGCGGCCTTGCCTTCCTTCAGGGTGTCGGTCAGGTCCTTGGCCCAAACCCACCCTAACTGGAAGTAGAGACCTCCTTTTGCCTTGTGTTCGGCGACCGCCTGGAGGCCGTGGTAGTCCTGGTTGCCCCCGTTGGTGGAGAATCCGACGCTCCGGAATGCCGGAAACTGCTGGCGGCTTCGGTCGAACCGTTGCGTGCTCGGGATCAACTGGTTGAGATTGGGCGCCCACATCGCGTGGCGGTTGCTGGTGCCGATATAGGAAACCCGAAGACCCGTGCCTTTGACATCGCGTTCGGCGGTCAGGCTCCACTGCTGGATTCTCGGGTTGCGCAGGTTCGGGTCGACCGCGGTGAAACTCTGCGCTCCGACCTCTCCGAATCCGCCGGGGAAGGCCCTGGGGAACGCGAACCACGGAGAGCCGTTGACCATCTCGTTGGTGAAACTCTCGCTGGAGATGAAGGGGCCGCCCACGGCGGTGGCGTCGAACAACTGCCCCGAGATGATATCGGTGTAGATCCCATAGCCGCCCCGGATTACCGTCTGGTCGTTGGAGAAGGGACGGTAGGCAAAACCGAACCGTGGCGCGAAGTTGACGCGGTCGGCACGGAGCAACGATCCGGGGAAGCCCGCCTTGTCCGCGGCCACGATGGGCGCCAGGTTGGAGGGGAAGGCCGCGTTGACCCACTTCAGGCTGTCCGCGCCCGGAACGATCAGCCGCCCGCTGCCCGGATCGAAATTGAAGATGCGCCCGTCGTTCTCGCTGTAGGGAGGATTGTAGTCGTAGCGGATACCGATGTTGAGCGTCAACTTAGGACTTACTTTCCAATCGTCCTGGGCAAACAGGGAGACATCGGTGTTTACCAGGTGATACAGCGGCGCCGGATTCCAGCGGGAGGATACGGTCGGCACGCCCAACAGAAAGTCGGCATAGTCGAAACCGGAGAAGCTTCCGTCGAAGCTGAAATCGCCGAACGCATAGGAGGGGGCGACGGGGAAATTCATGGCGGCGTTGTGGCGCACGTCGACCCCGAACTTGAACGTGTGCTGGTTGCGGATCCAGGTCAGGCTGTCGCCGATCTGGAAGGTCCGCTCGTAGTACTCCCCGTACACGTCGTCGTCGATGGCCATCG
>CAYOTD010000906.1:0-2037 GCA_964406685.1 uncultured Solibacteraceae bacterium
GCCTGCTCGCGGCGAGCCGAGTACAGCTTGACCTTGTCCGCGCGGCCCGCCATCTTCTCGATCTCGATCAGCCGGTCGAGGGCGGCCATGTAGGTGATCGACAGCCCCGCCAGGTAGGCCTGGCCGTAGCTGCCGTCCGGCTTGCGCCAGCCGGCGTAGCTGGGCGCCATCAGGTTTCCTGCCGGTCCGGCCAGGAACAGGTTGTTCTTCGGATCGCGCCTCGACTCGATGAAGTTCGCGGCCCGCTCCAGCAGCGGCAGGAAGCGCGCGACGGCTTTTGCATCGCGGTTGATGAGCAGCGCCTCGCTTTGCAGCACGATTCCGGCGGCGGTGAACTCCATCCCCCAGTCGTGCATGGCGCGCTTGCCGTCGCCCTGGCGGTAGATGATGCAGCCCGGACGGGCGGCGTCGCACAAGGCTCCGTCGGGGGCGACCCAACTGTGCCGGGGCTCCTCGGGGCAGCCCTCGCGCTTGCCGTCGCCCATCTGGTCGAACCAGAGGTCCTGCGAGTTCTGAAGGAAGCGCACGAACGGCTCGCGCAGCAGCGGCAGGGCGGTATAGCTGGCGCCGTAGCTGTTCTGGATCCACCAGGCGTTCCAGGTGGGACCTTCCACCAGCCCGTTCCACTTCGGCGTGTAGAGCATCGAGAGGTTCTGGTATTCGGGGTCAGGCTCCATCATGCGGGCGGCGATGTCGAGCAACTCCAGGTACTCGACATCGCCCGCCCCGCGAGAGTGCCGGCCCTCGCACCGCTGGCCGAAAGCGAGGGTGAAACCGCAAAGCAGGAGCGCAAGCGTTCTCATGAAGTCCGATTCTGGCAGAGTCCGTTCGCCGGTGTCCAGGCGGGATTGGATAGAGTCCGGTTTGTGAGACGAACCACTCTCGTGTCGCTGATCCTGGTGTCTTGTGCCTTGCCTTTCCGCGCCTAAGTCCCCGCCGAACCCCTTTTCCGGACGACCACGCGCCTGGTTGAGCTGAGCGTGACCGCCCACGACGGGAAGAGCGCTCCTGTTCTCGACCTGACAAAGGAGGATTTCACCGTCACCGAGGACGGCAAGGCGCAAACCATCGCCCTCTTTGCGCTGGAGAAGGGCGAAGCGATCGGCACTCCCGCCCGGCAGCTTCCGGCGGGTTTCTTCTCGAACCGGCTGGAATGCCGGGGCGGCGTGCCCAACAGCGCCACGGTCATTCTGATCGACCTGCTGAACACGCCTCCGGGATATTGAGGACGCGCGTGGCCGCGGCTGGCTGAGTTCCTCCGCCGGATGGATCCGCGGATGCGGGTCGCCATCTATGTGCTGAGGCGCACCGGCCTGAGCGTGCTGCACGAATTCACCACCGACGCCGCCCTGCTCACCCGAAAGCCGGGGGATGTGAAGGATGGCGGATTGTCGCCGGAGATGGCTCAGTTCCAGTTCAGCCTGGGGGACGCCTCGCGCGCCGATCAGGCACTGGCAGGGAACGGCGACGGTCTCGACCTGGTAGCCTACCTGATCGCCCGGAGCGAAGCTCTGGAGAAACAACTCTACAAACCCATGGATACGCGGACCGCGACCGACGCGCTGGCGGCCATTGCGCGCCGGCTGGGCGCGGTGCCGGGACGCAAGAGCCTGGTCCGGCTGACGGCCGGATTCGAACGGCTGGGCACGGGGCAGGCGCGGGTCTGGGAGGGTTTCGACCTCGCCTCTCGCGCGCTGACCAATGCGTCGGTGGCCGTCTATCCCGTGGACGTCCGCGGCATCCTGACGTTGACCGACACGCTGCGCGACGTACCCATACCAAAGTCCCGGCGCGCCCCCAGGCGACCAGGTGCGAGGAGTAGAGACCTTCGCGGCGCGGCAGGGCTCCGATGGCGCCGGGTTGGGTGGCGGCGGCATCGGCCTCGGCCAGAATGCGCTGTTTGTATACGGCGGAGAAGGTCCGGCGCTTGGCATCGGCGACCACCCCCAGCTCTGGCCGGGGCGGGGTGGCCGGCTCGGTCGCGACGGTCTTGCCCGCCGCGGCACTCCGGTCGGGCGGCCGCCCCGCCGCCCCACC
>CAYOTD010000907.1:0-2029 GCA_964406685.1 uncultured Solibacteraceae bacterium
GAACTCCAGAAGTACTACGAGGAGCATAAGAAGGAACTGGTCCGCGAAGAACAGGTCTTCCTGCGCGAGATCCTGGTCTCCACCGAAGGCAAGGACGAGAAGAGCATCGCGGCGGCGGAGAAGAAGGCCAAGAGCCTGGCGGACCGCGCCCGCAAGGGAGAGAAGTTCCACGAGCTGGCGCGGGACAACTCCGATTCGGCCTCGGCGCAGCAGGGCGGCGACATCGGCGGGTGGAAGCGGAACATGCTGTCGAAGAACATCGAGGACATGGTGTTCGCGCAGGAGCGCAACTACGTCACCGATCCGATCCGCACGCCGAACGGGTTTCTGATCCTCAAGGTGGAAGAGAAGCATAAGGCGGGGCTGCCGCCGTTCGAGGAAGTCGAGAACGAGATCACGGAGAAGCTCTACATGCCGATCTTCCAGCCGCGGGTGCGCGAGTATCTCACCAAGCTCCGCGCGGAAGCGTTCCTGGAGATCAAGGAAGGCTACATCGACACCTCCGCCGCGCCGGGCAAGAACACGCAGTGGAAGGACCCGGCGCAGTTGAAGCCCGAGACGGTGACCAAGGAAGAGGTCGCCGCGCGGGTGCGCCGCCGCCGGATGCTGTGGATGGTGCCGGTGCCAGGCACCGAGATCCGCGTCAGCAAGAGTTCGCGGTCCCAGTAGCGGGCGTGAGATGAAATCGCCCAACGTAGCCGAGCTCGAGGCCAACCAGCCGGTAACGGCCACCTTTCTTGTCCTGGCAAAGGAGATCCGGCAGAAGAAGACCGGCGAACCCTACATCTCCCTGGTTCTTGGCGACCGCACGGGCGACATCGACGCCAAGATGTGGGACAACGTCGGCGACGTCCTGGAGACCTTCGAGCGCGACGACTTCGTGCGAGTCAAGGGGCTGGTGCAGGTCTACCAGAACAAGCCGCAACTTACCGTCCACAAGCTGATCCGCGTGGACGAACGCGAGATCGATTTCGCGGACTTCTTTCCGGCTTCGAAGCGCGATCCCGAGGAGATGTTCGTCGAGCTTCAGGGCATCATCGCGGGCCTGAACAACCCGCACCTGAAGGCCCTGCTGGAGGCGTTGTTCGCCGACCCCGAGATCGCGCGCCGTTATCGGACCGCGCCGGCGGCCAAGGCAATCCATCACGCCTACCTGGGCGGGCTGATCGAGCACGTGCTGTCGATGGCGGCCCTGGCCCGGCTGGTGGCGCCGCGGTATCCGTCGGTGGATCTCGACCTGCTGCTGGCGGGAGTGATCCTCCACGATCTGGGCAAGATCTCGGAGTTGAGTTACGACCGCAGCTTCTCGTATTCCGACGAAGGCCAACTGCTGGGCCACATTCAGATCGGGCTGCGGATGATCGACGACAAGATCCGCGGCCTCAACGGGTTTCCCGGGCGGCTGCGCGCGCTGGTCGAGCACATGGTGTTGAGCCATCACGGCGAGCTGGCCTTCGGCTCGCCCAAGGCGCCGATGTTCGCCGAGGCGCTGCTGCTCCATCATCTCGACAACCTCGACTCGAAGATGGAGTGCCTGCGGGCCACGGCGGAGAAGGACCAGAATCTCACGGGCAACTGGACCAGCTACAGCGGGCCGCTGGAGCGGTGCGTCCTGAAGAAGGAGAAGTACCTGGACGAGGCGCCGCCTCCCGCTCCTCCGCCCCCGCCCGCGCGCGCGCCCAAGCCGGCAGCCGCCGTTCCCCGGACCGGATCGCTATTCGGTGAGAAGCTGACCGAGGCGCTGGGGAAAGATACGTAGGGAACCGATGAGACCGCCGGGCGTCCGCCGCGAGATTCCGCCGCCGCTGGAGTTGGAGTGCCTGAAAACGCTCTGGGCGATCCGGGAAGGCAACGTCAGCGACGTGCGCAACGCGCTGCCGCGCCAACTGGCCTACACGACGGTGATGACGGTGCTGGACCGGCTGGCGCGCAAGTCGGTGGTGAGCCGGCGCAAGGTGGGCCGGTCGTTCCTGTACACGCCCGCGGTGAGCCGCGACACGCTGCGCGACGCCGCCGTCCGCGAACTGGT
>CAYOTD010000908.1:0-2026 GCA_964406685.1 uncultured Solibacteraceae bacterium
CCCATTTCTTTGCCGTCGCCGCGCAGATCATGCGCCGCATCCTGGTCGATCATGCCCGCGCCCACCGCGCTCAGAAGCGCGGCGGCGACGCTCGCAAGCTCACTCTGGAAGAAGCCATCGGCGTCTTCGGGGCGCGCGACGTCGCCCTCGAGGCTTTGGACGACGCCCTCTCCACACTCGCCCAGCTCGATCCGCGGCAAGGCCGCATCGTCGAACTCCGTTTCTTCGGCGGACTCACCATCGACGAGACGGCCGAGGTCCTGGGCGTCTCCGCCCCGACCGTCGAACGGGAATGGCGCATGGCCCGAGCCTGGCTTCACAGCCAGCTTGCGGCGGAATAGCTCCCCCACATTTTTTCCAGCGGCGATGATGGCTTTCCGGCCCCGCTTTCGCGTATCAGGCTGAAGGGCAGGGAGGAGCGGTTCTTCCGAGGGGAGGAAGGGAAGGATCGACGAGGCCGCCCTTTACAGCGGAGGACGGGGCTGGGGCTATGCTCCAGCCCCGCTTACAGATCTCAATCAACCCAATCGGGCGGTCCCGGCGACCGCCTGTCAACTATTGATCCTTGCGAGGAAAGGTGCACCATGGCTGTTGATTATTTTCTGAAGATTAAGGGGGTCGAGGGCGAGAGCCACGACGCCAAACACAAGAACGAGATCGACGTGCTCTCGTTCTCCTGGGGTGAGACCCAGACCGGTACGCACGCCGGCGGCGGTGGCGGCGGCGCGGGCAAAGTTTCGATGCAGGACTTCCACTTCGTGATGAAGACGAACAAGGCGAGCCCGAAGCTGTTGCTGGCCTGCGCCAACGGCGAACACATCGGGGAAGCGACGCTAACCTGCCGGAAGGCCGGTAAGGAGCAGCAGGAGTTCATGAAGATCAAGTTCACCGACCTGCTGGTCAGTTCGTTCCAGACCGGGGGTTCGTCCACCTCGGACGAGATCCCGATGGACCAGATCTCGCTGAACTACGCCAAGATCGAGTACGAGTACCGCGAGCAGGCCGTGGACGGCACGCTCGGCGGACCGATCAAGGCCGGCTACGACCTGAAGTCGATGCAGGCGATCTAAGAGCCCGGAAAGCTCACATCCCGATGACGGCCCGAGAACTGTATCAGGCCGGCAAACTGAATGAGGCGGTGCAGGCGCTGAACGCCGAGTTGCGGAACGACCCAACCGACGTCCGGCGCCGCACCTTCCTTTTCGAGTTGTTGTGTTTTGCCGGCGAGTACGACCGCGCTGCCAAGCAGCTTGCCATCCTGGCGGAAGGGAACCAGCAGGCCGACATGGGTTCCCTGCTGTATCGCGCCGCTCTGCACGCCGAGCGCGCGCGCCACGAGATGTTCGACAAGAAAGAGTTCCCCGCCGGAGCCGCGCCCCAGGCGGTTTCCGGAACCCTGAACGGAACGCCTTTCCAGAGTCTGGAAGACGGCGATTCCCGGATCGGCGCGCGGCTGGAGGTCTATGCCGCCGGTTCGTATCTCTGGATTCCGTTCCAGCACATCGAATCGATCGAAATCCAGCCTCCCAAGCGGCTGCGGGACATGATGTGGGCCACCGCGCTGGTGCGCACCGGGCCGTCCTTCAAGGCGCTGGAGATGGGCGAAGTGCTGCTGCCCGTCCTGTGCCCGTTCTCCTTCAAGCACCCGGACGACAACGTCCGCCTGGGGCGGTCCACGGTGTGGGAAGAAAGCGACGGGGAAGCCTACCCGGTGGGACAGAAGGTGCTGCTGGCCGACGACGAGGATATCCCGTTTCTGGAGATCCGGAAGATCGAATTCACGCCGCCTCCAGCGGCCGAGCCGGGAAGCCCCAACTGAAGACATGCCTCTTCGTGAAGACATACTGAATCCGATTCCCGGCGACAATCCGTCGGGGATCAATATCCGCACGGACCCGGTTTACCTGAAGATCAAGGATGCCCGGACCGAAGAGGACGACGCGCCCCAGGGCGAGTGGGTCCACGAACGCAAGGTGGCCGATTGGGGCCTGGTGCTGAAGCTGGGCAACGACATTCTGGCCACCAA
>CAYOTD010000909.1:0-2026 GCA_964406685.1 uncultured Solibacteraceae bacterium
ACGCGCGCATCCGCGCCGTCTGCGGCGACGGCTACGGGGAGCGCGATTTCGAATGGACGCCGGGTCTGCAGCCCGGCGCGGCGGGCGACTGGGAAAACTACGTGAAGGCCGCGGCCGAGGCCGTGGGAGGCAGGTGGGGCCTGGGTTGCGGCGTGGACGCGGCGGTGATTTCCGACCTGCCACCCGCGGCGGGGTTGTCGTCGTCTTCCGCGCTCCTGGTGGCGTTCACCCTGGGCCTGCTGTGGGCCAACGGCCGCAAGGTGAGCCTGGAAGAGCTGATGGAAGTGCTGCCGGAGGGCGAGTACTTCGTGGGCACCCGGGGCGGGGGAATGGACCACGCGGCGTGTCTGGCATCGCGCGCCGGCTGCGCCTCGCTGATCGAGTTCGTCCCGTTCTCGGTGCGTCCCATCCCGATGCCGGAGGATTGGGGCCTGCTGGTGGCGCACAGTCTGACCACCGCCGAGAAATCGGGAGCGGCGCGCGAAGAATACAACGCGCGGCGGGCGGGCGGGAGCGCCGCGCTCAAGCGGCTGGGCTTCGCTTCCTACCGCGAGGCGATCCAGGACCGGAGTTTCGAGGAGCTGTCCGCGATGGCCGCGCGTGGACTGGAGTCCAAAGTCGAGCGTGACAGCTTCCTGCACACCACCGGCGACGCCCTGCGGGTGCGGGCGGCGGTGGCCGCCATGGAGCGGGGCGACGCCCTGGGATTCGGCTGCCTGCTGTGCGATTCCCACGCCAGCGCGCGCGACCTGCTGCGCATCAGCTCGCCGGCCCTGGACCAGTTGGTCGAGGCGGCGATGGACGCCGGGGCGCTGGGCGCGCGGCTGACCGGGGCGGGGTTCGGCGGCTGCGCTATCGTCTTCGCGCTGCGGAAGGACCTGGCCCAGGTGCGGGCGGGACTGATCGCCCGCTACTACGCCGGCCGCGAGGAGTTTGTCGAGCGGGATCACCTCATCGACAGCCGCCCGGCCGCTGGGGCGCTTGAGTTGCTCGGCGAGAAGTAAGCCGGAACATCGCCGGCGGACTCTGCGTAAGGGCCGGTATGGGCTCCCTGAAGAGCGATCTGATACTCGCGTTGCGCTCGCTGCGCCGCTCGCCGCTATTCACCGTTGTGGCGGTGCTGTCCCTGGCGCTCGGTATCGGCGCGAACACGGCCATCTTCTCGCTGATCGACCAGGCGCTGCTGCGCGGCCTGCCGGTGAAAGAACCGGAGCGGCTGGTCCAGGTTTACACGCAGGGACCCCACTACGGCGCCAGCCGCGGCAGCCGGACCATCTCCTATCCGATGTACAAGGATTTCCGCGACAAGAACCAGGTCTTCGCGGGCATGCTGTGCACGCGCAGCGCCATGGTCAACATGAGCTACGAGGGGCCGGCCGAGCGGGTGGAACTGGAGGGCGTGTCGGGGAGCTACTTCGAGGTGCTGGGCGTGGGCGCCGCCATCGGGCGGGTGTTCGGCAAGGAAGACGAGACCATCCCCGACGCCAATCCTGTCGTAGTTCTGAGCCACAGCTACTGGCAGAGCCGTTTCCGCGCGGCTCCGGATATCCTCGGCCGGACCATCCGGGTCAACGGATTCCCCATGACCGTGGTGGGCGTAGCGGCACCCGGCTACGAGGGCCTGAACCCCGCCTTCCGCCCCAAACTGTACGTTCCGGTGACCATGAAGAAGCAGATCACCCCGGCCTGGGACGATCTGGAGAACCGGCGCTCGCGCTGGCTGTACGTTCTGGCGCGGTTGAAACCGGGTGTGCCGGTGCAGCAGGCCGAGGCCTCCCTCCGCACCCTGCACAAGCAGATCATCGGCGAAGAGGTGAAGGACCCGTGGTTCAACCGTGTGTACGAACACGCGCGGAAGGACTTCCTCCGCTCCTATGCCGTCGTGCTGCCCGGCGGACAGGGGCTATCGAGTCTGAGGCGCGGCATGGCGACTCCCCTGACGGTGCTGGCCGGACTTGTGGGGCTGGTGCTATTGATCGCCTGCGCGAACGTCTCGAACCTGCTGGTGGCGCGCGCCACCGGCCGG
>CAYOTD010000910.1:0-2024 GCA_964406685.1 uncultured Solibacteraceae bacterium
GATCTCGATCACCACCACGCGCCCGGTCTGCGGCTGGTGCGCGAACTGGATGTTGGTGCCGCCGATCACCTGGATGGCTTCCACGATCTTGTAGGACATCTCCTGGAGCCGCTTCTGGAGGTCCTCGGCGATGGTCAGCATGGGCGCCGTGCAGAAGGAGTCGCCCGTATGCACGCCCATGGCATCGACGTTCTCGATGAAGCAGACGGTGATCATCTGGTTCTTCGCATCGCGGACGACTTCCAACTCAAGCTCCTCCCAGCCGAGCACGGATTCTTCCACCAGGATCTGCCCGACCAGGCTGGCGGCCAGGCCGCGGCTGGCCACCACGCGCAACTCCTCCACGTTGTAGACCAGCCCGCCGCCGGTGCCGCCCATCGTGTAGGCGGGCCGGATGACGACCGGGTAGGAGAGATCCGCCGCGATCCGCTCAGCTTCGTCGACCGAGTACGCCGGCGCGCTACGGGGCATGTCGATGCCGAGGCGGTTCATCGTCTCTTTGAACGCGACCCGGTCCTCGCCGCGCTCGATGGCATCCACCTGAACGCCGATGACCTTGACGCCGTACTTGTCCAGCGCGCCCGATCGAGCCAGCTCGGCGCAGAGGTTGAGTCCCGACTGGCCGCCCAGGTTGGGAAGCAGGGCGTCGGGGCGCTCCTTCTCGATGATCTGGATCATCGTCTTCAGGTTGAGCGGCTCGATGTAGGTCACATCGGCCATCCCCGGATCGGTCATGATCGTGGCCGGGTTCGAGTTGACCAGCACGATCTCGTACCCCAGGCTGCGCAGGGCCTTGCAGGCCTGCGTGCCGGAGTAGTCGAACTCGCAGGCCTGTCCGATGACGATGGGGCCGGAGCCGATAATCATGATTTTGTGGATGTCGCTTCTTCTGGGCATGGGTCTACTTGGACCAAACAGTTAATCAGGTATTATGACGCATTGTCCGAAGACACGCGTCCCGGAGTGCCGAGCCGGTCCTCAACCCGTTGATTCCATGGTGGGCCCTGCTGGATTTGAACCAGCGACCAACGGATTATGAGTCCGGGTTCTCCGCCTCTACAGCGTGCGCCGAGGTCCATCGATCAGCAAGCTGCGGGAGTGGACATGCGATCCCGGGGCAAGAAGCTATACGGCTTTCCTGACAGGGTCGCAGACATACCTGCGCGCTCACCCCTGGTCACGCGTTTGACCATCGGCGCCGCCGGGCTCTTGTACCTCGAACGGGAGGTCGGCCTGAGAGGCCGGCACCGGAAGGTCCGCTACGCGTCTCACCAAGAGTCCGCAGCCGGCCGCGAACCTCTCTACTCCGTCGTCATCCGAAAAGAGCAGGCGAGCGCCGTTGACCAGCGAGATGGCGACGATTTGCCGGTCGAACTTCATGGCCGTCTTCGTGACGCGAACGCCTTCCCGCGGATCGCCGGCCTTGATCGCCGCGCGCAAACGCACTGCAAGCTCAATCGCCGCGCGCTCATCGAAATCCCCGATCGTGATAAAGGCCGATCTCCGCAGAGTAGCCAGCACGTCCTGAGCATCGACGCCCTCGGTGACCAGGACCTCGCACAACGTCGGAGCCGGGACCAGGATCTGCTCCTTCGCCGACTCCAATTCGCGCACCAAGCCCGCCACACGCTCCCGGGCGTGTTCCACAGCCTTTCCCCTCTGGTGAAGCTCAGCGTCCGGAAACAGCAGGATGGAGAGGATCGTGCTGTCGAACGCTACCATCGCATCGTCACTCTTCCCTGAGCTGCCGCATCAGATCGGCCGGGTTCTGGCGTCCGGTTTCGGGCGGCGCCAGCCGGGCGCGAAGGCCGTCGAAGAGCTTCGTGAGCGGCGTCTCATCGAGTACTTCGAAGCTCTCGATATCGAAGCGGTGGAGTCTCCATTCGCCCGACTCCGCACGCGACCACGTCCCCCTGCCGCGGAGCCGTACCGGCGCTCCGAAGATGTGGTGCGCCAGGCGCCGCGCGATGGCCTTGGTCGTGATGCAGCGCTGGAAATCGTCGCCGGACTTGATGTGGACGTTG
>CAYOTD010000911.1:0-2016 GCA_964406685.1 uncultured Solibacteraceae bacterium
CGCGTCTTCGCCAAGGCCGTGGCGATGCTCAACCGCGCGCTGGTGGCGGCGGGCGCGCCGCCCAATCTGATCACCGCCATCCGCCAGCCGACGATCGAATCGGCCAATACGCTCTTCCATCACCCGCGCATTCCGCTGCTGCTCGTTACGGGCGGGCCGGGCGTGGTGAAGGCGGCGCTCCAGGCGCCCAAGCGCGCGATCACCGCGGGGCCGGGCAATCCGCCTGTGATCGTGGATGAGACGGCGAATCTGGCGCGCGCCGCGCGCGACATCATCGCGGGCGCGGCCTTCGACAACAACGTGCTGTGCATCGGCGAAAAAGAAGTGTTTGTGGTGGATTCCGTGGCGGACGCGCTCAAGCGCGAGATGGTTCAGCGCGGCTGTGTCGAACTCAACGCGGCGCAGACCGAGGAACTCGCCGCGCAGGCCTTCGAGCGCAAACCGGGCGCGGCGCACGCCGTGGTGAATCGCAACTTCGTCGGACGCAACGCATGCGTTCTGGCGGCGGCGATCGGCCTCAAGGCCAGTGATTCCGTTCCGCTGCTCCTCGGCGAAACCGCCTTTGAACACGCCTGGGTGCAGGAGGAGCAGATGATGCCTTTCCTGCCCATCGTGCGCTGCCGCGACGTCATGGAGGCAATGGACCGCGCGGTGGAAGCCGAACACGGCTTCCGCCACACCGCCATCATGCACTCGAAGAACATCGAGAGCATGAGCCTGATGGCGCAGCGGTGCGATTGCTCGATTTTCGTGAAAAACGGCCCTTCGATGGCCGGCCTGGGCGCGGGCGGCGAGGGCCATACGAGTTTCTCGATCGCCAGCCCGACGGGCGAGGGGATTACCACCTGCCGCACGTTCTGCCGCCTGCGCCGGTGCACACTCGTGGATTATTTCCGCATTGTCTAGGAGCGGGCGCGCCGCGCCACGGCGCGATTCCGGGGAAAGGACCCGATTCGTGAAACGGTTTTTACGCGGATTCGCCCTTGTGTTCGCGGCGCTCGCCGGCCTGTTCCTGGGCGGCTGCCATGTGAATTCCCCCGCGCCTGCCGCCGCGCCGCCGCCCGCGAATCTCCTTACGAATCCCCGGACGTTCGAGATCGAAGTGATCCTGACCGCGCGAGTGACCGGTGTTCTTTCCGGCGAGGAACGGATCGAGGAGAACGTCCGCATCGGCGCGCCGCCGGACGAGCCGCCCCATCTGATGATCTGGTCCTCGGACCTGCGCGATCATTCCGGCCAGCAAGACGTGCGGCTCGCCGAAATGGAGCCGCCGCCCGCGGAGATCGCGATGGACGCGGAAAACGGAAACCGCCTCCTCTTCTGGGATTTCTCGGATCAACTGAAACCGGACGCGTCCGCCACAATCCTTGTGCGGCGTCTCTACCGCCTGACGCTGTATGAGATCGAGGTTCCGCTCCCGGCGCCCGGCGCCAGTTCCGCCGCGCCGCCAGACGCCGAAGCGCTGTTTTTCACCAAGTCCGAGCCGTTTAATGAAATCACGGACGAAATCCGCGCGGCGGCGCGCGAAGCGGCGGCGGGCGCGGAAGACCCCGCGGAAAAGGCCCGCCGCATCTTCGACTGGACCCGCGCCTCTATGACTTACGCCTATCCGCCCCCGGGCGGACGCGGGGCGCTGGTGGCCCTGCGCGAGAAGAGCGGCGATTGCGGGCAATATGCCGATCTCTTTATTTCTCTCTGCCGCGCTGAGGGAATTCCCGCCCGTTTCGCCGGCGGATGGAGTATCGCCAGCAAGCCCCGCGAAGGGGAGCCGGGCGTCTTCAACGTTGGCTCGCACGCCTGGGCTGAATTCCGCCTGCCCGATGGCCGCTGGGCGCCCGCGGACCCTTCGCGCGAAGAGGAAGACCTGTTCGCTCATTTCGACTCCCTTTCGCACGTGACCTGCTCCACGGGGCGCAATATCCTGCTTCCCCGCGCGCCCGCCTGGGGCAAGCCGGAGTTCACGGAACTGAACGAAGGGCGCACCGATTTCATGCAGACCGCGACTGTTCTGGCGAC
>CAYOTD010000912.1:0-2013 GCA_964406685.1 uncultured Solibacteraceae bacterium
AAACAGCCGCCAAGACCGGTGTGGCCAACTGCGTCAACCACAACCTCCGCTACTACCCCGTGGTGCAGCACATCCGGCGCATGATCGAGGCGGGCGACCTGGGCGAGATCCTCGTGGTGCAGGGCACCTATTCGCAGGACTGGCTGCTCTACGACACCGACTACAACTGGCGCATTGACGCCAAGGACAACGGCCCGTTGCGCGTTACCGGCGACATCGGCTCGCACTGGATGGACATGGTGCAGCACTTGACTGGCTTGAAGATCACCGCTCTGTGCGCCGATCTCCAGATCTTCCACAAGACGCGCAAGCGCCCCAAGGTGGCGATTGAGACCTTCGCCGGTAAGAAACTTCGCCCGGAGGACTTCGAGGAAGTGCCGATCGTCACCGAGGACTTCGCCTCCTGCCTGGTGCGGCTGGGCGACCGCGCGCGCGGCGCGTACACCGTCAGCCAGGTTTCGGCTGGATGCAAGAACCGCTTCCAGATGGAGATCTTCGGGACCAAGGGCGGCGCGATCTGGAACCAGGAGCGGCCCGACGAACTCTGGATCGGAAGCCGCAATGAACCCAACCAGATCATCTTGAAGGATCCGTCGCTGCTCAAGCCCGCCGCCGCCACCTACGCCGATCTCCCGGGCGGCCATGGGGAAGGCTACGACGACACCCACAAGCAGGTCTTCCGCCGGTTCTACAAGAAGATTGCCGATCCCTCGGCCCCGGTGGAGTATCCGACCTTCGCCGAAGGGCAGTGGGGCATGCACCTGCTCGAGAAGATCATCGAGAGCAACCGGAAGCAGGGTTGGGTAACGGTATAGCCTCCCGCCATTCCGGCTCCGCGTTCCGTGGCGCAACCGCGCGCTACGGAACGTGGAGATCGATGCGCAGATCCTCGCCGGGCCTCACCTGGAACGCCCTTCTTGAAAGCGCCCTGCCGCTTTCGCGCACCTGCACGATGTAGGACCCCGCCAGCAACTGGAGACTGGCGGGCGATCCCGAGCGGGACACCACGAACCGGTCCGCCTGGTATACCTCCACGAAGGGGCGGTGCGCGCCCCGATAGCGCTTGCCGCTGACGAAGATCTGCACCTGCCCGGCGGGCACTTCCACGACTCGCTGAGCCGGCTGCGCCGCCCGGATCACCAGTCCCGTGGCGACGTACTGCTGCCCACTGTTCAGCGTTACGCGAAGTCCATAGGTTCCGGCACCCGCCTCGAAGCGGGCAGGGAGGGATTTCGCGCTGGCCACGAAGTCGTCTCCTCGAACCAGTTCCACCAAGGGCGCCGGCGTGAACGGTTTGCCGTGTGTGCGGCTGAGGGAGACCGTCAGGACTCCAGATGCGATGCCAAGAGCCTGGTCCACGGTCTCGCCGGCACGGACCTTGACCATGGCGCGATCGGATTCGGAGTGTGGTCCGAACCGGGCGCTGACTTCGTATTCCCCGGCAGGCAACTGGAAGACGCTGGGATTGTCGCTGAGTTGGGCGATGGGCCGTCCGTCCTGTCGCACCGTCACGTAAAGATCGGCGGGCTGGAGATTTCCCGACCCGCTGACCTTCACGCGCAGCCGGCCGCCGGGCATCCCTCCCAGGGCGGCCGCCACGATGGCGCGCATCACTGGCTCCGCCTCGGAGACGGCGGTGAAGTGGCCGTTCAGGCGGTTGGCGATGCAGGCGAGTCCGGGGGTCTGATCGGGGGGGACGCCTATTGCCACCACATCCGCCCGCAGCGGGACGGGAGACTGGCGCAGCGTCTCGGCCACCACGCACGGGCTGCGGCCGCAGTTGTCGGCGGCACCGGCGATCAGCAGGATGCGCCCCGGCTGCCCGCGGACCACACGTAGCGTCTCCAACAGCGAACGGGAGACGGCGCACCGCCCGCGCGCCGCCAGCCGCGCCAGCCGCCGGTTCAGCCGGCTCTGCCGCTCCTTCACCGGGGACTGGATGTCCTCGATGACCTCGATGTCGCCGCAATCGCCGGTGGTCCACTGTCCGAAGACGATCATGCCCAGAGGCAC
>CAYOTD010000913.1:0-2012 GCA_964406685.1 uncultured Solibacteraceae bacterium
GGAAGTTCGGGCCGGAGGCAATCTCCCAAGGATCGGGAGGGAAGTTCGGACCGGAGGCAACCTCCCAGGGATCGGGAGGAAAGTTGGGACCGGACGCGACCGGGATTCCCGGAGTTGTTCCACCGAACGCAACGGCTCCACACGTGAAGCTAGCGGCAACAGCGACCGCGAACAGCACGCAAATTGTAACACAAAGGTCTACTCTCTTAAAGAGCTTAGGCATACCGCCTCATCTGTCGTACAGCAATGTGATACCTGAACATAAGGCCCGAGGGCCTTACGCCAGTCGGGTATCCACCCTAATTCTAGTTAGGGCCTGCCAGAAATGCGGCTAAGAATTTTCTGATGAGAATTCTCCAGGTGTATCAGCCACATGGAGCGAGGGCCAGCCTTCCGGAGACAGGTCTGGCTGCCAGGGTAGTGCTAAGGTTGGGAGGCGGGAGCTAATCCGCCGAGGGGAACATCGACGACGGAGCGAAGGAGTCCGGAGCGCCGCGCTGGCGGTGCCGGGAGCCGGGGTACTCCAGCCGCATGTCGTTGGCGACTTCGTCGAGCATGGCCAGGCCGGGAGTCTTGCACTCCAGGGCGAAGGCGGTCAACAGGAGGTTGTCGCAGATGGCATTGATCAGGCGGGGGATGCCCTGGGAACGCCGGTGGATCTCCGAGAGCAGCTCCGGGGAGAAGACGGTCTGGGGCGTCATCCCGACCTTCTCCAGCCGGCTGGCGATGTACTCGGCGGTCTCCTCTTCATGGAAGGGCCGCAAGTTGCAGCGGAGCACGATGCGCTGCTTGAGCTGCCGGAGGTTGGGGGAGTCGATCTTCCGCTCCAGTTCCGGCTGTCCCGCCAGGATGATCTGAAGCAGCTTCCCGCGCCGGTTTTCGAGGTGTCCCAGCAGGCGGATCTCCTCCAGGACGTCCCACTCGACGTTGTGCGCCTCGTCGATGATCAGCACGGTAGTGCGGCCGTCGTTGGCGGTTTGCAGCAGCAGGTTATTCAAGGCGAACAGCACTTCCGTCTTCGACGTGCGCGCGCACCGCAGGTCCAGGTCGTAAGCGATCATCTCAAAGAACTGCTCGGTGGTGATGCGGGAGTTGAAGATGAAGGCGAACTCGATCATCTGCGCCTCGAGAAAATCCCGCAGGCACTCCAGCATGGTGGTTTTGCCCGTGCCTACCTCGCCGGTCAGGACGATGAACCCCTTGCGGCTCTGAACGCCGTAGATCAGGTTTGCCAGCGCCTCTTCGTGCTGCGTGCTCCGGTACAGGAAACCGGGATCGGGACTCAAACTAAAGGGATTATCGGTGAAGCCGAAGAAGGCGTTATACATGTGCGATCAGATCGCGGGCGCCGGCTCCGGCGGCCGGCGCGGCCCCGATACATCCATGCTACCACAGGGGTACGGGGCAACCCGCTACTGGGTGACTTCGAGCCGGACCCACCCGGGCAGGGCGGCGGGCCGGTTCTCCAGGAAAATCACGCGGCGGGTCTTGGGGAAAGGGAGCCCAGTCTGGATGGCGCGGCTGTACAGACCGATCTGCCGCAGCACCTCGCGGTAGCCTTCCCCATCCGTATCCGGGCTGGCGACCTTGGTGAGAAAACCGCCGCCCCAACCCAGAGGGAGCACGCAGGCCCCCCCGCTCCCGGCGGCCTCGGCGGCCGCCGCCGCCAGGTTATCGACACTCTGGCGCAGCAGGGCGAGACCGGCCCGCTCGGCGTACTGGCGGTGCACCGCCAGCAGGGCCGAAGAATAACGGTTGGCGGCTTCCATCAGCGGTTTCGCGCCGGGAAACTCGCGCCAGTTCAGGACGCGCAACAGTTCCGGCTGACCGAAGAACTGGTCCTCCGTCCACCGCCCTTCGAACTGCGTGCCCGGCGCGGCCATCTCGGCGAACAGCGGCGTGCTTTCCTCGGGCTTGCGTCCGTCCACCGAACCGCGCGGGCTCATCTTCCATCCGAGTTCGAAGGCGTTTCCGCGCGGGACCAGCGTCGAAGTCCGCAGCAGGTAGATCTT
>CAYOTD010000914.1:0-2008 GCA_964406685.1 uncultured Solibacteraceae bacterium
GATGGCCTGCTTGCGTTGCCTGCCGAGGAACCAGACGGCGACGTCAGGCAGGTAGAAGAACAGTCCCGCGATGGCGATGGACGACATGAGCGACTTCTGCACCAGGCCGAACACGCTCAGCAGGATCGCGCCTCCGAGGAAGAAACCCGCCAAGAGCCCGATGAACTTCAACCCCAGAAACACACTGCCGGCGGACTCCCCGCGGAATCCGGCCGCGGTCAGCTTGGCCCTCAATCTACTCAATTCCAGTTCGCTCTTGGGCTGGAGCGGCTTGGCCAGGGCCGGCGTCGCTTTCTCCAGGACCTTGGTCATCGCGTCCTGCTTCTTCATGGCGGTGATGTCGCGCCGGTTGCGGGCCGAGCGGGGGTTCTTCAGCTCGTCGAGCCGTTCCACGGCGCGGGGTTTCCCGGCGGCGAGGAAGTCCAGCGCCCACCAGGCCAGCGCCGCGAAGGTGCCGAAGATCGCCAGGGGCAGCAGGTCGTCGAGAGTGAACAGGTCGGCGAGAATCACGGCTGGCTCACACCTTGATATTGACGATCTTGCGGATGACCAGGGCGCCCAGCACCTGCAACACCACCGCCCCGGCGAGCATCTTCTTGCCCAGCTCGTCGGTGAATAGCAGCATCACGTAGTCGGGATTGAGCTTGTAGACGGCGGCAAACAGCAGGACCGGCAGGGCCAGCAGCACCACGCCGGACAGCCGGCCTTCGCCGGTCAGCGCCTGGACCTGCCCCCAGATCTGGAAGCGCTCGCGGATGAGGTGTCCGATCTTGTCGAGGATCTCGGCGAGGTCGCCGCCGGTCTGGCGCTGTAGGACGATGGCCGTGGCAAAGAACTTCAGGTCGAGGTTGGGCACGCGCTCGGTCAGGGATTCCAGGGATTCGTCCAGGGAGATGCCGAGGTTCTGTTCCTCGAACACCCGGCCGAATTCCTTGCCCAGCGGCGGTGGCACCTCCCCGGCGATCATGTTCATCCCCGCCGCGAGGCTCTGGCCGGCGCGGAGGGCGCGGGAGAGCATTTCCAAGGCGTCGGGCAACTGGGCGGCAAACACCTTCAGCCGCTTGCGGCGGCGCAAGAGGAGCCAGACCATGGGGAGACTGCCCGTCAGGATCGCCAGCACCGGGATGAACCCGGCATGGAGACGCATCGCCAGGCTGACCGCCACACCGCCGGCCGCCATGACCAGGGAGATCACGCCCATGCGCGTCACCGTCAACGACGTGTCGGCCTGCTCGAAGACCAGGTTGAGGTTGATGCTGCTGACGCGATTGAGCAGCGTTTCCAGGAAGCCGGGGCTGGCGTCGAGCGGCTGCGAGAGCACGCTGGCCTGTTTCAGGATGCCGTCCTTGGCGTTGGGCGTCGAGCCGGCAGCGGTCAACACGCTCAGCCGGTCTTCGATGCGGCTGGACGGCTTGTCGCGGAAGACCATGGCCAGGCCGCCGACCAGGGCGGTCACGCCGATGAACGCGGAACCGGCCACCAGGAGAACGATGGGATCCATAGGACGACCTCAATCCTCCATCATTACCCGCTGGCGGAACGCGCTGGAGGGCAGACGCACGCCTGCCGCCTCCAGCCGGCTCATGAACGTGGGGCGCACGCCGGTGGCGATGAACTTCCCGTACGCCCGGCAGTGCTCGTTGATTCCTTCCTGCTGGTAGAGGTAGATGTCCTGCATCACCACCGTGTCCTGCTCCATCCCCACGACTTCCGTGATGTGCGTGATCTTTCGCGGTCCGCCCTGGAGCCGGCTGGCCTGCACCACCAGGTCGATGGCGCTGGCGATCTGGGTGCGCATGGCCTTCAGCGGCAGTTCGAACCCGGCCATCATGATCATGGTCTCCAGGCGCGCGATGCCGTCGCGCGGGGTGTTGGCGTGCAGCGTGGTCATGGATCCTTCGTGGCCGGTGTTCATGGCCTGGAGCATGTCCAGCGTCTCGCCGCCGCGGCACTCGCCCACCACGATCCGGTCGGGCCGCATGCGCAGGGCGTTGATCAGCAGGTCGCG
>CAYOTD010000915.1:0-2006 GCA_964406685.1 uncultured Solibacteraceae bacterium
GCACGTCCGGTGCGCGGGCGGGCCGGCCGCGCGGGGGCGGTCGCTTGACCGCTTTTTCTGTGGGATTCCGTATCGCTCATAGGATCTCCGTCAGCCGTCCGCCGGATTTGACGCCCTCCTCGGGCGACGGCGTCACGCGGACGATCTTGCCCTGCGGGTGGGGCAGCTTCGCATCGGCGGGGATGCCGAGCCGCTCGTAAATGGCCGCGATCAGGTCGCACGGATACACGGGGCGATCCTTCACCTGTTCGCCCTTGGCGTCCGAGGAGCCGATCACGCGGCCGCCCTTGAACCCGCCGCCGGCCAGCACCGCCGAAAAGACCGCGCCGTAGTGCCCGCGCCCGCCGTTCCAGGGCGGCTCCCACTGGACCTTGGGCGTGCGGCCGAACTCGCCGCTCCACCAGACGATGGTGCTCTCCAGAAGGCCGCGGTCCGCGAGGTCCTGCAGGAGCGTCGCCATGCCCTTGTCCATCTCCGGCAGGCGACGCCGCATGGTCTGAAAGTGCTGCTTGTGCGTGTCCCAGCCTTTCGAGTTGATGGTGATGTACGGCACGCCGCGTTCGACCAACCGCCGCGCGACAAGGCATGCCTGTCCGAAGGTGTTGCGGCCGTAGCGTTCGCGCAGATCGTCCTTTTCCTGGGAGAGGTCGAAGACCTTGCCCGCGTCACCGAGGATGAGGTCATAGGCCTGCTTCTCGCACTGCTCCATCGCGGCCAACTGGGGATCGCCGGGCATTGCGTGTTGCAGGGTGTCGAGCTTGTGGAGAAGGTCGCGGCGGTCGCGCTGTCGCTGGTCGGAGATGCCCTGCGCGACGACGCCTTCGACGGCGAAGCGGCTCTGGCCGGGGTCTCCGCCGGTGGCAAACGGCTTGTAGCGCGCCCCGAGGAAGCCAGCCTCGGAGAAGCGCCCCTGGGGCTCCGTGATCACGATGTAAGGCGGGATGAGGCCCGTGTATCCGGCGTTGTAGCCCTTGAAGAGCGAGACCACGGCGCCGACGCTCGGGAACACGTCGCGCCCGCCGGGGTTTCGCCCGGTCTGAACGATGTACGCGGCGGTCTCGTGGCCGTTGTTGCCGTGGGTCATGCTGCGGATGATCGTGTACTTGTCGGCCTGCTTCGCCAGGAGCGGCAGCAGTTCGCAGATCCAGACCCCTTTGACGTTGGTCTCGATGGGCTTGTTGAGCGGGCCACAGTAGTCGTTGCCGGCCTCCGGCTTCGGGTCGAAGGTGTCCAGGTGCGACGGCCCGCCCCACATCCAGATCTGGATGACGGCCTTGGCGGTGCCCTTTGCCGGTTTCGTGGCGGCCGGCGCGCCGAGGACCAGATGGTCAGCGAGGAGGAGGCCCGTCGCGCCCGCGGCGCCGCGGCGGATCAGCTCGCGCCGGGAGATCGGCGTCGAGTATCGCGGTTCCTCGCCGGAACTGATTCGGCCACGCATGTCGTTCGCTCCTCATCCCGAAAGCGGCTGGCGGAGCGTCAGCACCACCATCCGCACGTCCATGACTTCGTTGCCGGGCACCTTCAACGCGCGAAGCGTCAGGTTGCCCCGGCCCGCCCTCAACTCCATCTCGCCCAGTCGCAACGGCGCGAAGTCCTTCACGTACGATTCGCCCTGCCGCGGGACGCGATCGTTCTCCGCGCCCATCAGCGGCGGGTCGTGCGCCTCGGCCACGGGCGCCTCGATCCGGCTGCCGTGGAAGCTCAGTTCGACGACCGAGCCGATATCCGCCTTCGGGCATGTGTAGTATACCACCGCCTCGTAGCGGCCCGCGGTCGCGACCTCGATGTCCCAGGTGATCGAGTCGTCCGTGCTTTTCCAGTTCGTGAAGTACGAGCAGTTGGGCGCCGGGGCGCTGCGCTGCACATGGCCGTGAGGCACGCCGTCGCGGGCGGGCAGTTGCGTCGATGGGAACTGCCGGTAGCCGACGGGATACGGCCGGTCGTCGCGCGCGAGTCCGGGCAGGAGCTGCTGCTTCCACTCGTTGGCTGCTTTCGACAACCGGCCG
>CAYOTD010000916.1:0-2001 GCA_964406685.1 uncultured Solibacteraceae bacterium
ACCGCATACCGCGTGGCCTGGTCGGGGTACGCGGCGTTCATCGCCTCGGCGAGGACATGCGGGCGGTACAGGCGGCAGTAGTAGGTCTTGTTCTCTCTGGCATCCCGGATGCGGCCTTCGCGGTGCGGAGCGTATGCCATGCGGTTACCCTCTGCCACCGGCGACACCCGGGGCGGTGCCCTTACGGCCCGCTGGCACCGCTGCGCGGGCTTGCCGGACGAGTTGGAGCAGACGCCGCGCGTCGGCGCATTCGGGGTGAAGGCGGAGCGCCTCTGCAAGACTCTGCTCTGCCTCCTGGATGCGCCCAAGCTTGGCCTCTGCCGCACCCTTCAAGTGCCACGCAAACCAGGGTGCCATATGGACCGGCTGGTCCGACGGCGCGGCACCTTCGGATTCCCGGATCGCCCTGCGGTAGTGTTCGAGCGCCAGCTCCCACCGCCCCATTCGCGCCTGGGCCTGGCCGAGGTAGACGCGGGCCGAGGTCAGCGTGGGCCAGAGCCGGAGGGCGCGATCCAGCGCGGCGACGGCCTCGGATGGGTTGCCGCTGATCAGGAGCGCCGCACCGAGCTGCTGCCAGGCGGCGGCCGCGACGGCCCTTGGGATGGGCTGCGGCCGAGGTGTCACACGCCTCTCCGCCAGCTCCAGGCCTGCGCGATACGCGTCCACCGCGGCAGGGGCGTCGCCCAGGCAGGCATGGCGTCTGGCGACCGGCGATACCCGTCGTGCTCGATGGCAACGTCTGCGTGGACCGCGCGGCCCTTGCCCGCGAGCGACGGGAGGACGCACTCGTGGACAGCGCCCACGTACCGCGCGCCGATCCCGTTGCGAAACAGCCGCGGCAGCCATTCCACCCGAACCATCCCGTTGCTGGCGCTGCTTGCCGTCGGCGTGCGCTGCTGCAGCAGGTACGCCACGATGTCGCCGGGCGCATCCAGCAGCGCTCGCAGCGTCGGGCCGGCGCCACCGGTCAACCGCTCGTCCGCATCCAGGACCAGGATCCACTCTCCCGACGCCAGGGCGAGCGAACGGTTCCGGGCCGCCGCGAAGTCATCGCGCCAGACCGTCGGCACCACCCGGGCGCCGCACTCCTCCGCGATGGCCACCGTGGCATCGTCCGAGCCGGTATCGGCGACCACGATCTCGTCCACGTGCGGCCGCGCGCTGGCCAGGCACGTGCGTATCGTCGCTTCTTCGTTCCGGACGATCATGCACAGGCTCAGGCGCCTCATCTTGGCCTCACGCCGCCTTGAGGGCGGCTTGCAGCGCCGGGATCGCACGCGCGGCGACCGCATGGTTCGGCGCGACGGCGAGGAGCCGCTGAAAATACGCGAGCGCTCGGGCGGCGTCGCCTCGTGAGAAGGCGAGGGCGGCCAGGTTCTCGTAGATCTCCGGCGTGGCCGGTGCGCGCTGGAGGGCCTCGAGCAGCCTCGCTTCCGCCTCTGTTGAGTTGCCCCGATGCATGTGAGTTTTTCCTTCCAGGAAGAAGATGCGCGGATCCTGACCGCCGAGACGGCGCGCTTCGGCGCAGTGCGCCAGCACGTCGTCCTGCGCGCCGCGGGCGTCGGCGAGACAGGCCAAGGCCAGATGGGCGTCCGGGCTCGGATCCACCGTCAGGAGATGCCTGAACGCCTCTTCCGCCTCGCCGTGTCGGTCCGCATGCAGCAGCGCCTCGGCCCGGAGTGCCAAACCGCGCGGATCCCCCGGCTCTGCCGCCAGGAACGGCTCCAGCGCCGCCAGCGCTTCGGCCCAGTGCTGCTGCGCCGCGTGCGCTTCGGCCAGCGCCAGATGGCCCCGGGGGAGCTCCTTGAACAGCGCCCTGGCTTTCTCGAAGTGCGACACCGCTTCCCGATGTTCGCCGCGGAGGCTGTGGATCCGACCCATCCCCAGGTGGCCCTCGGGTGCCCCCGGCTGGCGCCGGATGGCCTCGCGGAACGCGGCCTCGGCCTCCGTGCGCCTCCCGAGCGTCAGCAGGCAGTCCCCTTTGAGCGCCAGGGCGAAGCC
>CAYOTD010000917.1:0-1990 GCA_964406685.1 uncultured Solibacteraceae bacterium
TGGTGTCGCGGGCGGCCTGGGAGGCGCGCTGCGCCAGGTTGCGCACTTCATCGGCAACCACGGCGAAGCCCAAGCCGGCCTCCCCGGCGCGCGCCGCCTCGACCGCCGCGTTCAGCGCCAGGATGTTGGTCTGGAACGCGATCTCCTCGATGACGCTGTTGATCCTGGCGATCTTCTCGCTGGAAGCGTTAATCCGGTTCATGGAAGCCAGCATCTCTCCCAACGACCGGTTGGCATCCTCCACTTGCTGCGTCGCCTCGGTGGCCAGCGCCGAGGCTTTGTTCGCGCTGGCGGCGTTCTGGCGCGTCATGGCGTTGATCTGCTGGGTGGAGGCGGAGGTCTCCTCCAGGGAAGCGGCCTGATCGGAGGCTCCTTTGGCCAGACTCTGGCTGGAGCTCGAGATCTGGCGCGCGGCGCCGGCCACCTGCTCGGAGGCCTGATCCAGTTCCGTGGTCAGGTCGCCGAATTCGAGCGCCGAGCCTCGCACCACCAGGAGAACGACGGTCCCGGCGGCGGCGCAAAGCAGGCCCAAAAAGACCGTCAGGAACATCCCTCTCCCCGCTCGCGAGTCGTACTGGCTATCGGCTTGCGCCACCATCTCCCGCTGGAGCGCGACGAAGTCCTGCCCGGCTTTCTCCATTTCCCTTGCCAGGCGCTCACCCTTGCTCAGCAGCAGTTCGTAGGCGGCGCCGACGTCCTCCGTACGGATGTGCCGGTCGGTCTCGTCGATCAGGGGCTTCCACTCCTTGCAGGCGGCCTCCATCCGGTCGACCAACTGGCGGCCCTCCGCCCGCGACAGCAGCGGGCGCAGCTCGCCCAGGATCCGGTCGACGTCGCCCGCCGCCGTAGTGAACTGTTGGCGGGCGGTGGCCACGCGAGGGCTGTCGCTGAAGGCCGCCGCGGCCAGCATCAGTTGCATCGACGCCGACATCTCCACCATTCGCCGGCCGAGGACGCCGGCCAGATCGAATTTCTTGATCTGCACCGTGACCATCTCATCCTGCGACGCGCGCATCATCCGGAGTTCGTACAGAGAGTAGAGACAGAACACCGCCAGTAGTCCCAGCATGACGGCCACTCCGCCCACCAGTTTCTTGGTCAGCCCCAGTCGAGATCCCATAGGAGAATCGCCCCCAGTCTCCAGGTTCGGCTCGGAGTGCTATGCGGCGGCGGTTGAGCCGTGAGCAGGAACGGCGGGAAGATATCGCACCCCACTGGTCTCATCGACTGAGGGGCCGTGAGTCTGAGCCCGGCTCTCCTTAGGAGCGGCTCATCCGTTCAGCGACCAGGGCTGGCGGTATTCCTTCGAAAGATACGCGTTCGCCGCGGGATCGTTGACGATCTGCTCCCTGGCCGCGTCCCAGTGGATCTTCCTGCCGGTGCGGTACGAGATGTTCGCCAGGTGCAACGCTGTTGTCGAGAGATGTCCGTCGGAAGCGTCGCACGGCGGGCGGTTCCGCGTCCGCAGGCACTCGATGAACTTGGCCTGATGCGCCCCGTATCCTTCGTCGAGGTCCGCGGGACCCGGCTCCGGCGCGCCGTCCGGGCTCTCCGGAACGATCTGGTATCCGCTGCGATCGATCAGCATGGTCCCCGCCGTCCCAACCACCTGAATCCCGTGATCCACCCGCCGGCTGCCGAAGGTGAAGCGCGTCCCGTGGAGGCAGGAACAGATCACCGTCAGCCCGTCGAAATCGAAAGTGGCAATCGCCGTATCGGGCGTCTCGCGCATGTCGCGCAGCACGTGGATCCCGCCCGCCGTGTGCACCGACTTCGGCGCCTTCAGGTTCAGCGCCTGGATCACCGAGTCCAGCAGGTGCACCGTCCAGATCAGCAGCATGCCGCCCGAGTAGTCCCAGAAGTAGATGTAGTTCCAGTGGAACCGCACGGGGTTGAACGCCCGCCTGGGCGCCGGCCCCAGCCAGAAATCGTAATCCACGCCCGCCGGAGGGTCGCTGTCGGGAGGGTTCCCCAACCCCTTGGTTCGCCC
>CAYOTD010000918.1:0-1987 GCA_964406685.1 uncultured Solibacteraceae bacterium
GACGGCTCGACGGACGGCGGCGGCGGCTGGCTGGCCGCGCAGGCGCTGCCCGAGGGCGTGCGGCTGCTGCGCCACACGGCCAACCGGGGCTATGGCGCCTCGCTGCGCACGGGCCTGCGCGCCGCCCGCCACGACCTGGCGGCCATTACCGACGCCGACGGCACGTATCCGCTCGAACGCATCCCCGAATTCGCGCGGCGGCTGGAGGAAGCGCCGGAAATTGCCATGGCCGTCGGCGCGCGCACCGGCCCCGAGGCCCGCCGCGCCATTCCGCCGCTGCGCCGCCCGGCCAAGTGGATGCTGCGCATGCTGGCCGAGCGCCTGGCCGAATCGCCCATCCCCGACCTCAACTCGGGAATGCGCGTCTTCCGCCGCTCTGTCGCGCAGCCGTATCTGCATCTGACGCCCAACGGCTTTTCCTTCACCACGACGCTCACGCTCGCGTTTCTGACCAATGGCCACGAGATTCTCTGGATTCCCATCACTTCCCGCGCGCGCGCCGGGCGCTCGAAAATCCGGCCGGTGCGCGATACGCTCAATTTCCTGCAACTCATTCTGCGCACGGTTCTCTATTTCAACCCGCTCAAGGTGTTTCTGCCGCTCAGCCTCGCGCTTTTTCTCGCCGGAACCGCGCTGCTCATCGCCCGCCTGATCCTTCCCCACCCCATTGGAATCGCCACGACCGTCATCCTGTTTTCCGCGGCGCTCCAGACGCTCGCGATCGGCCTGATCGCCGACCTGATAGACAAGCGCCTGCGCTGATTTCCCGCGCCGCGGCCCAGGCCATTCGGGCGCGCCGGAATTCATGTTTTGTATTGCGCGCGGGGAATAAAAAAGGTTGGATTGATTTGGAGAGAGTGAATCTCAGCCGCACGCGGTTCGAGACGCGTGCGCGCCATGCGGCGGGCGCCGTCCGCCGCGCGGCGCGTGGAAAATCCCAGAGAACCTTTTTCTTGCGAGGTAAACAGGCGATGAGGATTTCGCGAATCCGCTGGATGATCCCGGCAGGGGTCTTCATCCTGCTGGCCGGACTGGCCTTGCCCGCGTCCACCTTGATTTACCGCACCGGCTTCGAGGCGGCGGAAGGCTACACGGCCGGCGCGGCGCTCGATGGCCAGAACGGCTGGACGGGCGTGGGCGGCGCAACCGTCGCCACGGGCGGGGGCCAGGGCGGTTCGGAGCAACTGGTCGCGCTCGAAGCCGATTCCGCCATCGAACGCACGGTTTCTGGCTCGGGCGATATCTGGATCACCGGCTACTACAAGGGCGCGGGCAGCGACACCGCTCCGGACTATCCCCGCGAGCAGCAGGCCGCCTGCATCCTCCACTTCTCTTCCACGGGCGGCATCCAGGCCCTGACCAAAGACGCCACGGATCAGGAAATCTGGGTTCCGGAAGACCCCGCCGAGGCGATTTTCACCAGCGCCGGTCAGTGGACGAAAATCTCGCTGCACATTCTCTACAATGACGATCCCGCTCTCGCCCGCTGGGAGGTGTTCATTAACGGCGCTCGCTACCTCAGCGATCTCAAGTTCCGCGACCCCCTGACCGCCCTCAATGGCTTCCGCAACCTCTCGGGCACGGAAAGCGCCTTCGACACCTTTGAGGTCATCGTCTCCGATGGCGACGCGGATGGCGATGGCGTTTCCGACGAAGAAGAAGCCCGTGTCGGAACCGACCCGCTCACCCCGGACCCGGGCGGCATTCTCGCCTTCGACGTGGATGGCGACGGAAAGGTGACCATCCTCGACGGCGTCCGCCAGGTCCGCATCAGCCGCGGCGAAATCCCTCTTACCACCGAAAGGCTTGTGGACGCCAACGGTGACACGCTCACCAATGAGGAAGACGGATTCCTGATCTACCAGTGGGCCACCGGAAACCCGCTGGTTCCTTTCCTTCCGATCCGGTGATCGCCGGCTCCGCGACGATTTACGGCTGCAAGATGAACCGGGCGCCGGGCGAAAAGGCCTGACGCCCGGTTTCTCAT
>CAYOTD010000919.1:0-1987 GCA_964406685.1 uncultured Solibacteraceae bacterium
GGGGGCGGGCGTTGCCGCCCTTACTGCTCACAGCCTTGGCGGCTGTGGCGGGGACGTTAAGCAGGCCCAGGCCGGCCACCTGATCGCCTTCGGTGGCAACAACACCTCCGGCCCCATCGGCGTGGCCGCGGCCGTCAACGCGCACGGCGGCGCCGGACGGATGGACTTCGAGACCGAGACGATCTGCGTCGAGATCTCGCCCCCACTGCTCGCCGGCGCGAACCGCACCGGCGGCGACCGGTTCCCCGGCATGAGCGTGGACACTTGCGAGTCGCTGATAGCGCACACGCTCCGCGGCGAGGGAATGGATGCCAGCGAGGACGGCACCGGGCGCGGTGTGCCGCTGTTGCCAGTCGGGTTCTCTTGCAAGGACGGCGGCGGCGACGCTCTCGAAAACTTAGCTCCAACCCTGCGCGTGATGGGCCACCAGGCATCCCATCCGAATGCCGGCGGCCAACTCGCGGTGGCGTTCCGCGCTGCGGGCCAGGACGGATTCGTTCCGCGCGAGATCGCGCCTCCCGTGTGCGCAAGCGATGGCGGCGGCGTGGCCGCTCCGGTGGTCTTCGAATCCCGTTTCGTGCGGAACGGCCGCGGCGCTCCCTGTACAGTCGTGCCGCCGCTCAAGGCGCAGTCCGGCGCTTCCGGGCGCGGCGACGGCGCTCCCCTGGTGGCCACTTGGGTCGCGGTGCGCCGGCTGACCCCGCGAGAGTGTGAGCGGCTTCAGGGATTTCCGGACGACTGGACGCTGGTACCGAACTACCGGCGCAAGCTGCGCGCCGGCGAGGCCGAGGAGATGGCGGCCTATCTCGGCATCCCGATCGAGGAGGCGCGCGAACTCGGAGCGACGCCCGATGGGCCGCGTTACAAGGCCATCGGCAATTCGATGGCGGTGCCGGTGATGAAGTGGATCGGCTACCGCATCGACACGGTGGACCGCATCCTCCGGGAGGCCGCATGACGGTTCCCGCCTACAGCCTCGAAGCGCTGCGCCGGTTTAGCGAGGAGCGGAAGAAGCCGAAGCGGGAACTTTCGATCCTCGAACAGGTGCCGCCCGATGCTCCGGCGGACGACGCCGCTCTAACCGTATGGAACGGCGAGCGGTTCGTGGCGTGGGAGAAGTGGCTCGCCACGGCGCCCATAGTCATCGAGCACCGTGCGGCCGGGCCTGCCATTCCCGCCGATGCCGAGTGCGTCAGCGCGGACTGCGGCCGAACGCGGGTCTGGCTCGTAAGGGATGGCGACCGCTGGCTGATGTTCGCCGGGTCGCGGAAGAGCAGAAGGAAAGATTTCGCATCGCCGTTCCTGGAGCACGCGATCCGGACGGCGGAAGCCTGGTACGGCACGGCGGCCGACGGCTGGCATGTGGAGAAGAGGAAAAATGGAAATCGGAACGACAAAGCCGAACCTCGCGCGGCCGACGCGGTACTTCCGGACGTTCACCGGCCTGAGAGTGCATCCTCTGGCGCCGAGTCCGGATGAGATCGATATCGACGATATCGCTCACTCGCTGGCGCACCAGTGCCGTTTCTTGGGCCACACGGACGGCTTCTATTCCGTGGCCCAACACTCGGTCCTAGTGAGCGAGGTCGTGCCGGGGGCCGATGCGCTCTGGGGCCTGCTCCACGACGCAGCCGAAGCGTATCTGGGCGACCTGCCCGCGCCAATCAAGCGCGAGCCGAACATGCGCGTCTACCGTGCCGCTGAGGGGCGGCTTTTGGCGGCGGTGGCGGCGAAGTTCGGTCTGGCGCCCACGCTGCCTGCGTCCGTCGTAGAGGCAGACCGGATCGTCCTCGCCACAGAGTTCCGCGACGTGACCACGGTCGATGACCTCGACTGGATAGTCGCGGAGTGCGGCTTTGCGCCATCCGATTGCCTCTGGATCACGCCTTGGCCGCCAGCCGTCGCCGAGGACCGCTTCCTGCGCCGCTTTTGGGAGCTGAACAAATGACGCCGCTCGAGTTCCTTAATCAGCTCTGGCAGTACAAGC
>CAYOTD010000920.1:0-1986 GCA_964406685.1 uncultured Solibacteraceae bacterium
GGCTACACGGGCATCGAGATCGCTCCCTTCACCCTCGCCGAGGACCCGGCCGCCATCCCGGCCGGCAAGCGCAAAGAGTACCGCGGCATCATGCAGTCCGAAGGCCTGACCTTCGCCGGCCTCCACTGGCTGATGGTTTCACCCAAAGGCCTGCACGTGACCACGCCCGATGCCGCCCTGCGCGAGAAGAGTTGGGACTACGTCCGCCAGCTCATCGATCTGTGCGCCGACCTGGGGCCGGACGGCGTCATGGTGTTCGGTTCACCGCAGCAGCGCTCGGCCACCGGCGGCTTGAGCCCGGCTCAGGCCACCAGGCACTTCGTCGACGGCCTCGCCGCCATCGCGCCGCGCGCCGCCGAGCGCGGCGTCAAGGTGCTGATCGAGGCACTCCCCACCGGCCAATGCAACGTGGTGACCACCCTGGATGAAGCCGCCGCGCTGGTCAAGCAGATCAACCATCCCGGCATCAGGACCATGTTCGACACGCACAACGCGGTCAACGAGGTCGAGCCGCACGCCGTCCTGGTGGAGCGCCACTTCGACCTCATCCGCCACGTGCACGTCAACGAGATGGACGGCAAGCACTGCGGCAAGGGCAACTACGACTTCAAGCCCGTCCTCGCCGTGCTGAAGCGCCGCAACTACCAGGGCTGGGTTTCGCTGGAGGCGTTCGACTTCAGCTTTGGCGCCGACACCATCGTCACCGAGTCGTTGCGCTATCTGGAACGCGAAATCGCAAGGTTGGACTAAATGGAAAAATACGTTGTTACGGGAGGAGCCGGCTTCATCGGCTCCACGCTGGTTCGCACCCTGTTGGCCGAAGGAGCCGACCAGGTGGTGGTGATCGACAATCTGTTCTCCGGGAAAGAGAAGAACCTGGCCGGAGTGGACGGACCCCTCGATCTGCGCAAGATCGACATTCGCGACTACGACGCCGTGGCCGAGACGGTGCGCGGCGCCCGGGGGGTCTTTCACCTGGCGGCCATTCCCTCCGTGCCGCGGTCGATCTCCGAGCCAGTACCCTCGCACACCGTCAACATCGACGGCTCGTTCAACGTCTTTCGGGCGTGCGCCGAGGGCGGCGTCGGGCGAGTGATCTACGCCGCCTCGTCCTCCGCCTACGGCGACACCGAAGTGCTGCCCAAAGTGGAGACCATGGCTCCGCGGCCCAAATCTCCCTATGCCGCGCAGAAGCTGATGGGCGAATACTACGCCAGCGTCTTCCACTCCTGCTACGGGTTGGAAACGGTGTCGCTGCGCTTCTTCAACGTCTACGGACCGCGGCAGGATCCATCGAGCCCCTACTCGGGCGTGCTGTCGGTGTTCATGACCGCACTGCTCGACCGCCGCGCGCCCACCATCCACGGCGACGGCGAACAGTCGCGCGATTTCACCTTCGTCGAGGACGTCGCCGCGTTGTGCCTGAAGGCGTCGCGCGCGCCCGGCGTGGCCGGCAAGCTGTACAACGCCGGCAACGGCAACCGCTATACGTTGAATCTCATCTGGGATCAGCTCCAGCAGATCGAGGGCGTGCGCATCGAACCGAAATACGGCCCGCCGCGCGCCGGCGACGTGCGCGACTCGCAGGCCGACACCACCTCCGCCGTGCGCGACCTGGGCCACGCGCCCCGCTTCTCGCTCGAGCAGGGCCTGCGCCGTACCCTGGAGTGGTACCGCGCCAACCGCGACTGAAGGCGCACCGTGGCGCGCTCGACCTGGACCGGCTACCTCATCTCGCTCCCCGAGCGGGTGGTCCGGTCGGCCTCGGCCCTCGCCGGCGGCCTGGTCCGCGAGATCGGCGATGTCACCGTTCCCGACGCGGTCCGGCGCACGCGCCTGTACCGCTCGCTGGTCGATTCCACCCTGCGGTTCCTGATCGAACAGGTCGGGCAGGTGGAGGGCGCCTATCCCCCCGAAGGGAAGTTGGCCGAGGACTTCGCGGTGCGCCGCGCCGCCGGCAACGGCATCGAGTTGATCGGCATTCTG
>CAYOTD010000921.1:0-1978 GCA_964406685.1 uncultured Solibacteraceae bacterium
GGAAATGAGCTTCGATGCGGATCGTAGAATCGCGCAGCTCGGCAAGCTGCTTCCGGGCCTCCTCGGGGAACGGGTAAGGCTTCGGAACGGCGTCGGCGAGCGCCAGGTAGGCCTTCAGGTTCGTCAGCAGCGCATTGGTCGCCGGGGCGGAGGAGCGCAACTCCAGGTTCACCACCGCCTGGCGCGCGTTCTCGGCCACCGGAGCGCCGGCCCGCGCCAGCTCCGGAATCGCCACGGCGGTGGATTCCATCAATTGCAGCGTTCGCTTGAACAACTCCAATGCCGGCCGGTCGGCCAGCAGGGGGTTCTGTTGGGCGGCGGCCGCCAGGCTCAGCGTCAGCACGGCCAGCCCGGCTCGTAGGAACGGACTTCCTCTCACGGTCTCTCCTGTTTCTCCAACTGAAATGTGATCGTGCCGATGTGGAATTGCAGCCGGGCGCGGATCTGCACCGGGACGCGGAGGGCGTCGTCGGTCAGCCAGACGAACATCCGGCCCTTCCGGCGATAGAGGACATCGTTGAACAGAAACGCCTCGTAGCGGATGGTGCGATACTTGCCGGCGGGGGTCCGGATCTCTTCCCGCGCCTGCGCTTCCACGCGGGCGTTGATGAACTTCTTGCCGTCGCTGATGGGGATCTGCGCCGACTCGCCGGGATTCAGGGTCATCGTCCGCAAGCGGAACAACGCGGCGATGACGTCGTGCGTGCAGGGGGCGATGTCGATCTCCTTTTGCAGGGCGATCGAGTTCTTCACCAGGTCCCTCTCCAGGTAGCTGGAGCGGGAGCGCTCGGCGTCGAAGGTGATGCGGGTATCCCGGCGTCGGCGGCCCTCCTCGGCGTGCATCATCACCGTGGAGGTACAGAAGTCCCGCGCCAGCGCCGCCGTGTAGGTGTCCTTGACGCGGTACAGAGTGTTCACCAGGCCCGCCGACTTGAGCGCCAGGTCCACCTGTCGCGACGCGCCCGCCGCGGGATTCCACCTCAGCGTGGCTTCCCCCGCCCGGATCAGGCGCCATTCCACTCCGTAGGTCAGCGTCTCCCCTTGCGGCAGGAATCCGGCCAGGGAGTCCGCCTCCGCCGGCTGAATCGGGAAGGAGGGTGAAGCGGTCAGTGCGAGTAGAAGCACCGCCGCTTTCCGCGCGCAGTGGAGACCGGCCATCAAGTTCTGAGTGTCCCAGATCGTTCCGGCGGCCCGCAAGCCTGCGTTGCTATGCTGGAATCTCCGGCATGGCTCTCGAGATCGATCAGCGCACCCTGGCTCCGGATGTAACCGTGCTCGCGATCCGCGGCCGCATCACTCTCGGCCGCGATACGCGCCAACTCGAGGAAGCCGTGGGCGCGCTCGAGCGGGACGGCGTGTGCCGCCTGGTATTCGATTTGAGCGGCGTGGAATACATGGACAGCGCGGGGCTGGGCGTCCTGACGCGTTGCCGCGCGGCCATGCGGAACAACGGCGGCGCCTTTCACCTGGCCGGCGTCAAAGCAAAGGTGCAAAGCCTGCTGCGGGTCACGCGCCTGGATGGGCTGATCCCCTGCTTTCCCAACGCCGATGCGGCCGCCGAAGCTTTCCAGCCGCGCTCCTAGCTTTTGGTCGAGAACACCACGCTGACGGTGGTGCCCTCATCGCCCTTGCCGATGGTGACCATGACGTTGCGCTTCCTCGCTTCGTCCTCGCCCATCACCATGGCTCCGGTGACGCCGCCGCCTTCCTCGGTCGCATTGCTGGTAACCTTCATGCCACCGCTTCTCAGAGCCGCGCTGTAGTAAGCGCTGACCTTGTCAGGCGGGTCCTTGGTCGTGAAGTGGAAACTACCGCCCTCTCCCTCGCCGCTCTGGAGATTCACCGTGCCTTCCACCTTCGCGCCGGGATAGACGGGAGCCCAGTCCGGCGTCTTGACATCGCTACCTTCGGAAGCCTGTATGGTCAGGGCATCCTTGCCCTCCTCCTGGAAGACGAACTTGCCCCGCTTGGCTTCCTC
>CAYOTD010000922.1:0-1976 GCA_964406685.1 uncultured Solibacteraceae bacterium
GATCAGCCCCGGGATGTCGGCCACGACGAAGGAGCGGAAGTCGTCCAGCTTCACCACGCCCAGGTTCGGCTCCAGCGTCGTGAAGGGGTAATCGGCGATCTTGGGGCGTGCCGCCGAGATGCGCGAGATCAGGGTCGACTTGCCGGCATTGGGGAAGCCCACCAGGCCGGCGTCGGCCAGCAGTTTCAGCTCCAGCCGCAGCCGCTTCTCTTCGCCCGGCTTGCCCGGCTCGTGCTCGGTGGGCGCCTGGTGGGTGGAGGTGGCGAAGCGCGCATTGCCGCGCCCGCCGCGCCCGCCTTTCGCGACGATCACCCGTTCGTTGGCGATGGTGAAATCGTGCAGCCGTTCGCCGGTCGCTTCGTCGTAAACGATTGTCCCCACCGGAACGGGCAATTCCACGTCGGCGCCATTGCGTCCGGTGCGGTTGGAGCCTTCCCCATGACGGCCGCGCTCGGCCTTGTGTTCGGGGTTGAAGCGGAAATGGAGCAGCGTGTTGTAGTGTTCGCTGGAGACCAGGACGATATCGCCGCCGCGCCCGCCGTCTCCTCCGCTGGGGCCGCCGCGCGGCACGTACTTCTCGCGGCGGAACGCCATACACCCGTTCCCGCCGTCGCCGGCCTTCACCTGGATGCGAACCTCGTCAACGAACATGGAAAACAAAGGGGCCGCGCATCGCGCGGCCCCTTGCGTCCTGCGGGATGGCGCCGTTCACTGCTGGTCGGCGCGAATGCTGATGAACTTGCCCATGCGTCCCCGGTCGCGGAACTCGACCACGCCCGTGACGCGGGCAAACAGGGTGTCGTCCTTGCCGACGCCAACGTTCTCGCCCGGTTTGAACTGGGTGCCGCGCTGCCGGACCAGGATCGACCCGCCCGGAACCGTTTGGCCGCCGAAGGCCTTCACACCCAGCCGTTGCGCGTTGGAGTCGCGCCCGTTCTTGGAACTGCCTAATCCCTTTTTGTGCGCCATACGTCCCTCCTAGGCGAGAATCTCGCTCACCTTGACCGCGGTGAAGTCCTGGCGGTGGCCCTGCGTGCGCCGGTACTGCTTCTTGCGCTTGAACTTGAATACGATGACCTTGTCGCCGCGACCGTGCTCGGTGATCGTGCCCTTCACCTTCGCGCCCGCCACGTCGGGGCCTGCCTTCAGCTCGCCGGCGTCCGTGCCGACCGCCAGTACCTTCGAGAACTCCACCTCGGCGCCGACCTCGCCGGCCAGTTTCTCCACGGCGACCGTGTCGCCGGGCGCGACGCGGTACTGTTTCCCGCCGCTCTCGATCACTGCGTACATAGGAATTCCTCTCTCCGTGTGGTTTTCCAGGGGGCTGTTCGAAAAGACGTGCGTACCCTTCCCGCGCACGGCCACAGACCGTAAACCCTTATAGTACGACAAAAACCCGCCGCGCGCCACCGCGCCGGAATCGGGTTATACTACAGGCTTCGGTGCGCTGGCCGCACCAGGACGAGTCATGGCCGCAGTGAAACCCGTAGTCTTATCCAATGGCGCCGCCGGTGAGGCCTCCGACGCCGAAGCCGGCCTTGCCCGCCAATTCCATCGTTACATGTACCTGATGCGGGAGGTGGAAGACCGCATCGAACGCAAACTGTATCGCCAAGGCAAGATTGTCGGCGGTGTCTATGTCGGCCGCGGGCAGGAGGCCATCTCGGTCGGCGCCGGCCTGGCCGCCGAACCGGACGACATGCTATTCCCCTGCCACCGCGACCTGGCCCTCTACTTCATCCGCGGCGTCCATCCACGCCAGGTTTTCGCCCAATACATGGGCCGGATCGGGGGGTTGACGCGCGGCAAGGACGGCAACATGCACATGGGTGACCTGCGGCTGCGGATCGTGGCCATCATCAGCGCCATGGCCGCCTCGGTGCCGGTGGCCGCCGGTGCGGCCATGGGCTTCAAGTACCAGGGGACGCGGGACATCGTCTTCGTGTTCTTCGGCGACGGCGCCACCAGCCGCGGCG
>CAYOTD010000923.1:0-1969 GCA_964406685.1 uncultured Solibacteraceae bacterium
AGATCCGGAAAGACTTCACCCCCTCCGAGCGCGTCGCCATCGGGAAAGCCATCGAGGCTGAAATCGGCAGCCGCCAGGGGCAGAGGACGGACCAGGAACTTGTGCGCAATTGCCCACAAGTTGCGACTGGGGTCAAGACCCGCGAGATCGCGGCCGCCAAGGCCGGCTTCGACAGTCCCAGGACTTATGAGCGAGCCAAGAAGGTGGTCGAGAAAGCGGTCGATGAAGTCCTGGCTCAGATGGATTCCGGCGACCTGTCCATCAGCGCAGCCGCGGTGATCGCCGAGCAACCTCCGGAGGCGCAGCGCGAGATTGTCCAAATGCCCGCTGCCCTGCGCCGCCAGATTGTGCGGCAACTGCGCGAGGCCACCGAACTCCCTTCCACCGCCGAGGCACGGCGCATCGCCCGCGAGACGGGCATGCTCGTGGCCGACCGTACGGGCCGATACCGCTCGGGCCTCTCGGACGAGGAACGCAAGGCGCTCAAGGAAGATCTTGACTCGATCTGGGCGGTGACGCGCGCCGTCATGGCCCTGGCCGAGACGCGGCTCGATCCGGTCGAACTGGCATCCCGGCTCGAATACTGGCACTGCCCCGGCATCCGGGCCAAATCGCCGGTCGCCCTCGACTGGCTCCACCGCTTTGAGGAGGCAATCCGTGACAAGACCCAGATTTCATGACTCGGAACTGTCGCGCCGGATCGACGAGGTGATCCTGGCGCACCTAGAGACCCGCGAGCCCACGGCTGAGGAGGTCAGCGCGGAGGTGCTGGAGCGCTACGGTGACCTGGTCGACGAGTACGGCCGCGATCTGGCCGTGGCGCAGGTGCGATCCATCGTCAGCGACCGCATGAAGAAGACGCTGGCGACGCGGAAGGGGCGCGCGCTGCAACTGCGGCTCGACATGCGCTTCGGAGGTCTGGAGCCGGAGTCGGCCCTCACGTTCCGCGATGACCGTGGAGCCATCCGCTACGTGGCCACGGCGCGGGCCACCGAGGAACATCACCGGCGCTATATGGCGCTGCTCAAGGAGCAGATCGAGGCCGACACGGCGCGGCTGAAGGTGGCCGAGTGGTTCTACGCCTGGCTCGAACCGATCTTCGCCGAGCATCCGGGCATCACCACGGCCGAGGCGATCGCACTGCTCGCACCGGAAGGCCAGGCGGCATGAGGAGAGGCAGCCATGGACAAACGACTCACTCAGGATGAACGGCAACTCGCGGAGTTGGATGCGGAGGAAGCCCAACTCGAGGCAATGCTCGTGCGGCAACAGCAGCAGCGGCAGGCGCTGGCCAAGTTGCGCGCGATCTGCGAGCCGTATCTGCGCGAGAACCCGAACCTGACCATCGGCGAAGCGCTGGAACTGGACCGGAGGGAGCGGCCATGGGCCTACCGCAAGCCGAACTGAACGCGCTCATGACAGGTGACACCCCGCCCATGGTGACCACCTATTCGATGTGGAACCAGTTCCGGAACTGCCGCAAGGCGGCCGAACTCCGCTATCTCCAGCATCTGGTGCCGCTGGAGCCGGACCGCAACCTGCACTTTGGCTCGCTGATTCACGAGTGCCTGGAATTTTGGCATCGCCAGCGCGACCTGGCGTGGGTGCTTGATCTCATCGACCGGCGCTGTACGGCTCGCGCGCAGGACGGGGACCAGAAACGCGACTGGCACCTGGCCACCGCGATGATGCGGGCCTATGCGGAGCGTTACGCCGAAGAGGAGTTCGAGATTGTGGCCCTCGAGCACGTCTTCGAAGGGCCGATCGTGAATCCGGCGACGGGCGCCGCCTCGCGCAGTTTCCGCCTGGCGGGCAAAGTCGATGGGATTGTTCGCATTGACGGCGAGTATTTCATTCTGGAGCACAAGACCGCCACGCAGATCGATTCCGATTACCTCGAGCGCCTCTGGACCGACTTTCAGATCACGCTCTACGCGCACTACGTCGAGCAGACGATGGGCATTCCCAT
>CAYOTD010000924.1:0-1968 GCA_964406685.1 uncultured Solibacteraceae bacterium
GCTCCAGCAGGATCAGCGAGTAGACCTCGACGCGCACCGGCGCCAGCTCGACCGGCTGCTGCTGGCGCGCCAGCATGTAGGCCGGGGTGCCGGCCACTTTCTTGGCCGAGATCGGCGGCGGTGTCTGCTCGAACACGCCGCGGAAATTGGCGAGGGCGCGATCCAACTCCTCTTCGTCAATGCGCGGCTCGGTGATGGGCGAGGTCGGCTCCCCGTCCTTGTCGTAACTGTCGGTGGAGTAGCCGAAGCGGATGTGCGCGTCGTACACCTTGTCGTTGCGGACGTAGAACTGCGCCAGCCGCGTGGCCCGGCCGATCACCAGCGGCAGGACGCCGGTGGCCTGCGGGTCCAGTGTCCCCAGGTGCCCGACTTTGCGCGTGCCCGCCAGGCGCCGCATGCGGTTCACCGCATCGTGCGAGGTCCATCCCGCGGGCTTGTCGACGACGATCACTCCATCCATTCCCTTCCAATGTAGCGTAGCCGGGCCGCGACCCGGCGCCGGCCTCACAACCGGCCGCCCGTTTGTGGGCACAATCAAGGGAGATGACGCCGGCCGAACTGCTGCGGGAAGGGTTTGCCAAATGGGTGGCCGATTTCGACTACCTGCGGGGAGTCTTCTGCCAGGTGCTGGAGGAAAGCGGCGACGCGCCGCTGGCGCGCATGTTGCGCGACTGCCTGGAGAACGGCGCGGCCGGGGCGGGGCCGCTCACGCTCCGCCACCTGGAGGCGCTCTCCATCGGCTTCCAGCTTCTCAACATCGTCGAGGAAAACACCGCCAACCAGTCGCGCCGGCGCTCGGAAGATCCGCGGAAGCGGGAGAGCGAGCCCGGTCTGTGGCTCCACAACCTGAGCGACCTTCGGCAGCGCGGTTTCCATGAGGACGCCATCCGCGAGGTGCTGGAGCAGGTGTGGGTCGAGCCGGTTCTGACGGCCCATCCCACCGAGGCCAAGCGCGCCACGGTGCTCGAGCATCACCGCGCCATCTATCTGCTGCTGGTGGAGCGCGACGGGCGCCAGTTCACCGACGTCGAGCGGGCCCTGTTTGACCGGCGCCTGCGGTCGGCCATCGAGCTGCTCTGGAGGACCGGCGAGATCTTCCTCGAACGGCCGGATGTGGAAAGCGAAGTCCAGAACACGCTCTACTATCTCGGCTCGATCTTCCCCGACGTGGTCGAGCTGGTCGACCTGCGATTTCAGCACTCCTGGCGTGCGGCCTTCGGCAGCGATCCGCCGCGGCTGCCGCGGCTGGGATTCGGAAGCTGGGTGGGTGGCGACCGCGACGGGCATCCTTTCGTCACCCCCGAGGTGACGGCGCGCACGCTCGACCGGATGCGGCAGCGCGGCATCGAGGTGCTGCGTGAGCGGCTGCGCCGCATCGGGGCGCGTCTCAGCCTGGCCGAGGGCGAGCAGCAGGTTCCGGCGTCGTTGTCCGGATCTCTGGGCGAGGCGGCCCAGATGCTGGGTGATGCCGCCCGAGCGGCGCTGGAGCGCAACCCGGGAGAGCCCTGGCGGCAGATGGTCAACCTGATGCAGGCGCGGCTGGAGGGGGCCGGTTCGAAAACGCCCGGCCCGGCGGCCTACTCCTCGGCGCGGGATCTGATCCGGGATCTCGACGTTCTGGAAGGCTCCCTCCGCGAGGCTGGGGCGGCCAACATCGCCGACATGGAAGTGCGCCCGGCCGCCGCGGTGGCGCGCGTTTTCGGATTCCACCTGGCGACGCTCGACATCCGCCAGGACAGCCGCTACCACGACCGCGCCATCGCCGGCCTGCTGCGCGCGGCCGGCTTCGCCCGCACCGATTACCCGGACTGGAGCGAGCGGGACAGACTCGAGTTCCTCAACCGCGAACTGCAAACCTTGCGGCCTTTCACCGGCCCTCACATGCGGCTGGAGGCGGAGGCCGGGCACATGGTCGGGCTCTACCGCGTGCTGCGGGAGCGCCTGGACCGCCACGGACCGGAGGGAAAC
>CAYOTD010000925.1:0-1961 GCA_964406685.1 uncultured Solibacteraceae bacterium
TCCACCGCGTAATCTTCTACGGCGACCACGTAAAGTCCATCGAGCGCATGGGCCGGCTGATGGGCTTCAAGGTAACGCGGGAGATCTGAGCGGTTCGGCCGCCATCTGTCATTGGCGAGCAGGTCGTTTTCTTAGTTCAGAGCACTTTGGTTCGGCGTGGTTCGGGTAGGAGCGCTTCAGTATTTCGCAGATTCTCGCGTGGAGCGCCGCGTCGGTGCCGAGGAGCATTGTCTGAAGCTCCTGACGGTATTGCACCAGAGCGGCGCCGGCACCGGCCAGGTAGAAAGATTCCGCGGGATCGTCCAGGGATTCGAGCAGTCGCGGCCGGTCGGCGAGTTGCTCCTTCAACAGCTTCGACGCCGTCTCCCGGATCTCCGCCGGCCTGGTTACATCCTCTGCCAGGGCTTTCAGACAGTCCTCCTGTCCATAGTAGTCATGCGTCAGTGCGGCGCAGGCAGCAGAGCCGACCGGCTCGGGCTGCGACGTGAGTTTTCGAAGAAACTGGGCCACAAGGAGACGCGAGCTCCAGCCCTGCGCGAAGCATGCCTGGGTCGACAATCGCCCCGCCATCGCCTCGAAATCCGTGCTGGGTCCGGAAGTCAGCAAGACCTCGGTCATCTGACGCCCGAGCCTGATGTTCTCAATGTCCGGGCCTTCTTCGGAAGGGTCTCTTCCTTGAATTGCGGGATGAGCCCCTGTCGCGACTCGGATGGAGTAGTTGCCCACATCTCCGATCGATCGCAGGACACCGCGATCACGGATCAGGAAGAACAGGTACCGCGATCCCGGCACGGCTTCAAACAACTGCCTATAGCGCGGGTTGGCACGGGAGTCGGGGTATATACCCTGTGCGAAGTAGTAGAACGTCAGAGCCGGGTCGCTGAGACCGCCTCTCAGCGAATTCTCTCGCTTGACCCGGACGGCATGAAGGTCGAGAAACAGATCCGGGTACTGAGCCGCCTCGATGTGCTCGGCCACAACCCGGTTCTCCTCGACGACGCCAATGACCACGATCGGGGCGAACAGAATCCCGCCACGATAGCCGCAAGGGCCGGAGGGAATCTCATCCACCAGCGTTCCCAGCCTGTCGACCAGGGCAGGGCGCTCCTGACACTTCGCGACTGCCAGAGCGGTTAAGCATATGACAATGCGAAGCGTCAGAGTACACTTGCGTAATGGGTTTGTCATGACACTTTTCACAGATGCGAATGGTCCACCATACTACGGGCCGCACGTCCGGATGGGAGTGCCGTTGGGCTTCATCCCTGTGTTACCGTTCACGTTGATCACATACCGGGATTCGACCAGTGAATTAGTAAGTGAGGGACTTGGTTGATAGGCATCGATCTTAATCTGACCGTAGAAGGCTTCGTAGTTGCGTATATTCGGCATCGTCGCGACCCAGAACGTCTGGGTGTACTGCGAGTTGCCTATGAAGGGTGGGGCCGAGAGTTCATCTAGGAACTCTTTGGGTCTCCAGTCGTCTCCGACGCAAAGTCCACCCTGCCATGTCGTTCCAGTCGGACAAGGGGAGCCAGCCAGCGGGACAAGTCTTTCCTGGATGTTGACGTGCAACATAGTCACGCGGTACTGGCTCTTCACCTCGTACGTGATGTTGCGCTGGGCGAAGGAACTGGGGCCTCCCACGCTCGAGTAGCAGTCTTGCCTTTTCTTGAACCGCTCCGCAATCACCAAGGTCGTGGGAACGTTCTTGGCAGACGTGTTGTTACGGGAGGGGTTTGCGCCGGCGTGCGATGCAAGACTCGTCGCGGGCGTGAACAGAGCGGCGGCGATGCGGCGGACAGGATCGTGTTCGTAGTAGTGCTCCGGCCACGATTGCACAGGCAAACTTGCCAGTTGGCCGGTGACCGCGCCGGTCTGGTCGAAGATGACCGCGGTGCCGTCCTCGGCCGTGGCGATTACGCCGCCGTCGGCGGTGGCCATCTTGGGCCAGTAGTATC
>CAYOTD010000926.1:0-1955 GCA_964406685.1 uncultured Solibacteraceae bacterium
GGTCCAAGAGAGGCGGACTCATCACCCGCTAAATGTCAGAGGCACGTAGAGCCGGATGCGTGGAGACACGCTCGTCCGGTTCGAGGGAGGCTTCCGCAAGTAAAGCCGTTCGTACCAACGAACGATCAATCTGCGGTTTCTATCCCATAGGTTCCTGCCGCATAGGCTTCTGTTGTCCTCTCAGGTTTTCGGAATTTGGGCGACCGGGACTGACTGCCCTCGCGGGCAGCCGTGGTTCTCGAACGGGTGATGCTCGCGCAGCGAGCTAATCCCTCCAGGGGGTGCGGGCGTTTGGCTCGTACAACCTTGGCCGTCGTGGGGAGCTTGCCAGCGGCGACGCTGGCAACCGGGCGGATGACAACGCTCGGCGTTCGGCCGAAAAAGCCGACGGTGAATAGCTCAACCATGAGAGGGGCGAAAGCCCTTGGCGGTAAGCGTAGACGGAGACGATGCCGAACCGCGTTAGAAAGACCTTCGCCGATGGGTAAGGGGGCACTTCTAGGTTCTACCCCCTGAAATCGGCCAGGCGATGAGCCTGGGCGGAAACTATGCCACTGCGGGAGCGGTGGTCATACAGCGATTGGTCAAGCGACGTGACCGGCTACGCGAAGAGACCCACTAACCGGGGAAGGACTGAGGCTGCCGGGGTGATGCCCGGTGCCTGCTGCGTCAGGCAGGTGCTTCAAAGGCCACAGTCTGGGAGCGTGCTGCAAGTAGGAGTTCGCCTTCGGGCGAGGCGGTGTTCGCGGCAAGGCAGTCGCGACCCGCCGGCTGTGCTAACGGGTGGTGCCGGGCACATAAGCCGGACGAAAGCAGCGACGTGCGATTCGTTGCATTGATGGTGCGGCCGGCGGCGGGGCTCGTCAAGGAAGACGAGTCCCGCCTGGCCGGCTTCCCGGAAGGGACTGATGCTGCGGTCAGAGCGGACGGCTTCGGGAGAAGCTGCCCGCTCTGGCTGTGTCTTGGGAGTGGACGCTACGGGTGTACCTGCGTCCGCTACCGCTATGAATTGGGGCGATGCCATGAATGGAACCTAGCCAGGCATGGATACTGCTGGGTTCATATCGAGACGAGGTTGTTGCGCAGGTGTCCTGCGAAGGTTCATGGGTTCTTGATTCACCGGCGACGGTGAAGAGAGGAGGTTCTTACGATGGTTGTTCTCAAGGTGCCTTGACGACGGGCTTTCGAGAATTGTGCCCTTGAACAATTCTCACCATTTTACGACCAGGAGGAGTGTATGATCTATCAACACGTTGCCGCTTCCGAGAGGGCCTTCGTTCAACAACTCGCCGTCGCATACGTGAACCACGGGTACTGGTACTACGTGACGGGGTGCGTTCCGGGCCGGAAGGATGTCATCCGCGTCGATCAGAAGCTGATGGCCCGGTACGACGTGGCCATCAGCAAATGGGCACGGGTGCGCCGCAAGCAGCAGGGCCTGGCCAATGTGCATTACCTGCGGCACGGCCGGTTCTTTGTGCTCATCGCGACTCGCGGCCTGCATAAGTTCTTCGACGAGGAGGGGGACAGCATCAAGGACATACGCCGCGAGCCGATCCGGTTTGCGGGCTACAGCATCAGCTACCGCATGGGGGTGGACCGCAAGTGGCACGCCTCGGTACGCATTCATCCTGTCGAATACAACGGGCTGAAGACCTTCTACCTGGACTTGGCAACGCGTACGTCGCTGGAGCCGATGCTGCGGGAACTCGCTCGGGTTCCGTACGAGCCGTACGCTCCCGTGAGGCGGCAGTTGCTCAACATCCTGCGGGCCGTCAACAAGGCGCGGAAGGTCGCGGGTTACGAATCGGTTCCGCTGAGCGCGATCCGGCTCCGTCGCCGGGTCGTGAAACCGTTCGTGTCTGCCGAAGAGTCAGCCCCTCGCAGCGCCACCCCCGCAACTGGGCAGAGTCGGGTCGCTCGAAGCGGCGTCAACCTCGACGTGCTTCCGGACG
>CAYOTD010000927.1:0-1954 GCA_964406685.1 uncultured Solibacteraceae bacterium
AGAAGGCGATTCAGCCGCGGGTGGGCGTGGCCTACCGGCTCACGGACAAGATCGTGTTTCGCGGCGGCTACGGCCGTTCGTATCTCAACCTGAGCAACTCCTTCATTCAGACCAGCGGCTTCAGCTTCACCAACGAGGCGATCACGAGTCTGGACGACAGCCGCACCGGGCGGTCCGGGGTGATGGACAACCCGTTTCCGGCGGGCATTCTCACGCCGGCCGGGTCGGCCAACGGCCTGAAGACGTTTCTGGGCCAGAGCTTCACCTTTGCCCGGACCGACTACACGCTGCCCAGCATCGACCAGTTCTCCGCCGGATTCCAGATTCGCCTGCCGGGCGAGGGCGTGCTGGACCTCACCTATGTTGGCAGCCGGGGCCGCAACATCGAGGGGAGTATGTCGTACAACGACTACGACCTGAGCCTCCGCCAGGCGTGCAACCTGGCCGAGGGCGGATCGCCTTCTTACTGCGACGCCCTGCTGCCCAACTACTTCGCGGGGCTGGAGCCGTTCCGCGGCACCAATCTCTACACGGCGGCGAGTTTGAGCCGGGCCACGCTGTCCAAGCGGTTCCCGCATTTCGGGACGCTGACCGAAGCGGCCCGTCCCGACGGGCGCACCTGGTATAACTCGATGCAGATCTCCTATGAGACCCGGCGGCGCGGCGGGCTGAACGTGATCGCCACTTACACGCTGTCGAAGATGATGGAGCAGAGCGGTTGGGCGGACGTGCAGAAGGGAATCATGCAGCGGCAGCCGGCGGCGGGCGACATGCCTCACCGGCTGACGGCGGGCGTGGTGTACAGCCTGCCGTTCGGCCCCGGCAAGCGGTTTGTGCTCACCAATCATGCGGTGGCGAAGCGGCTGATCGGCGGTTGGGAGACGAACATGATGTTCGTGGGGCAGAGCGGGACGCCGCTGGGCTTCACCGGCAACATCTGGTATGTGAAGGACGCCCGGCTTTCCGACGTGGACTGGTCGGCGGAGGTGGTGCGCGCGCTGAGCCCGTGCGTGGCGCGGTGGAACGACAACGGCACCATCACCATGCTGGCCTCCAGCACGGCCGCCGGCTGCACGGACTACAACTTCCTGATCATGCCCCGCTACGCGCCCACGGTGTCGCCCACCCGCGACGGGCGGCTGCGGGCGCGGCCGCAGGCCTTCGTGGACGCGTCACTGAACAAGACCACCATCATCAACGACCGCGTGCGGGTGCAGTTCCGCGCCGAGGCGTTCAACCTGATGAATACGCCACTCAGGCCCAGCATCAACATGGACCCAAGCAACGTGAATTTCGGGATCGCCTACCGCAACGCCAGCAGCAACGGCAGCGCCGGCGCAGGCGCCACGGGCGCGCCCCGCACCATCCAGTTCGGCGTCAAGCTGCTGTTCTGAGGGGGGGCGAGGGCGCGCGCTGGGGCATGCGGGGCGTCAGAGATGCCGCCAGCGCCCTAGATGCCAAGCGCTGGCGTACCACCCGGCCACGGTCTGCGCCTGGAAGGGGCGGCCAGGTCCGAAGGGGCACGCCCTGTTCCCAAGGCGCGAGGTCCGGAGTTGGGACCCGGCTCAGGCGGCGGTCCTGGCGGCCGGCATGTTCTCGATTACGATGCGCGGCGAGGGAGAGGCCGGCGGCACGGGCAGGCCTTCCTGCTCCAGCAGCCGCACGTGATCGAGCATTCCCCATTTCGCTTTGTAGGTGCAGTCTTCGATCGACTGACCGACTCCCGTGAAGCCCTCCAGATCCGTTGAGTAGAGAGAGAAAAAGTCCGGTTCTTCAGTGGCTTCGATTACCAGAGAGTATCCGCGGTCAATCATTCGCTTCTCCCGGTACATCCTTTCATCGAGGCGAAGCCCAAGGCCGTGTTCATCTGGCGCACGCGAGTCCGCGAGAAGGAGGAGAACCGGGGCGCCGGCACCGGTCCGGATCTCTACGAGGGCCTCCTCATGGGCCTGAA
>CAYOTD010000928.1:0-1951 GCA_964406685.1 uncultured Solibacteraceae bacterium
GCGATCGTCGAGGCGCTGGACGCGGCCGAGGTCTCCACGGGCGGCGACCTGTTTTTCGCCGCCACGACCTGCGAGGAGGGCTTGGGCGACCTCAAAGGGATGCGGGCGTACATGCAGGATATGCGCGATCGATTCGGCGCGGTCGTGATCGTGGACGGCCTCGCGCCGGGGCGGATCGTCCACGAGGCCGTTGGCAGCCGGCGCTACAAGGTCGCCTACGCGGCGCGCGGAGGGCACAGCTGGAACCACTTCCCCGCTCCGAGCGCCGTTCACATCCTGGGTCGCGCCATCGCCGACATCTCGCGCATCGAGGTGCCGAAGGCGCCGAAGACCACGTACAATGTCGGCGTGATCCGCGGCGGGACCACCGTGAACACGATCGCCTCCGAGGCTGAAATGCTGGTGGACATGCGCTCTGTGGATATGCGATGCTTACACGACTTGGAGCGGACCGTGCTGGCGATCGTCGAGCGCCATGCGAAAGAGGGGGACGGCCAGGCCACGCTCGACCTTGTGGGGGACCGGCCCGCGGGGGTGATTCCCGCGGATCATCCCCTGGTCCAGCTCTGCACGGACATCTACCGGACATTCGGAATCACCACGACCAGCAAGGCCGCCAGCACCGAGGCGAACGTGCCGCTTTCGATGGGCATTCCCGCCGTGTGCCTCTCCGTCACCGCGGGTGAGAACGAGCATCGGCTGGACGAGTTCATCGAGACGGCGCCGCTCACGACGGGGCTCAAGGCGCTCGCGCTGGTTCTGCTGGCGCTCACGGGAGCGAAGTAGCGCGTCACGGCGCGAGACCGCGGACCGCGCGGACGGGCGTACGGCAACGAGGGGGCAGCCTATGGAAACGGAAGTCCTCACACATCCCCGGTATCAGCCGAAGTCGTACGTCATCGGCGCCCTGTTGACGCTCTGGAGCAGCACGATCGGAAAAAAGAGCGTCATGTCGCTCACCGGGATCGCCATGATGAGCTTTGTCCTCGTGCACACGTACGGCACGCTGAAGATCTTCAAAGGGGAACAGGCCTTCAACGAGTACGCCGTCTGGCTGCGCGAGGTCGGCACCCCGTTTCTCGCGCACGGGATGGCGCTGTGGATGACCCGGATCGGCCTGCTGGCGGCAGTGTCGCTGCACATGCTCGCGGCCTGGCAGGTGACGCGCAGGAGCTGGGCGGCGCGTCCGATCCGGTACAACAAGAAGGAGCCGAAGCTGTCCACCTACGCGTCCCGGACCATCCGCTGGGGCGGCGTCGTGATCGCGCTCTTTGTGGTGTACCACGTCCTCCACTTCACCTTCGGGGCGGTCGGCTACGGAGCGGGCCAGTTCTCGCCGACGTCCGTGTACCGGAACGTCGTGGTCGGCTTCTCCGTCTGGTATGTGTCCGCGTTTTACATCCTGGCCCAGCTCTTCCTGGGCCTGCACTGGTACCACGGCGGCTGGAGCATCCTCCACACGCTGGGCGTGGCAACGGCGTGGGGCGACCGCGTCTACTGGACCGTGGGGGGCATCATTGCCCTGTTGGTGACCCTTGGGAACATCTCGGTCCCGGTCGCCGTGCTGGCCGGCCTGATCAAATAGGGGGTGTCTGCGATGAGCGCGCACACGGCGGCAGACGCCGCAACCGGTTCCCGCGTGCAGGCCAAGGTTCCACCTGGCCCGATCGAGTTGAAATGGGATCAGCACAGGTTCAGCCTGAAACTGGTCAATCCCGCCAATCGGCGCAAGTACGGCATCCTGTTCGTCGGCACCGGGCTCGCCGGCGCCTCCGGCGCGGCGTCACTGGGAGAGCTGGGATTCCAGGTCAAGTGCTTCACCTATAACGACTCCGCCCGCCGGGCACACTCCATCGCCGCGCAGGGCGGGATCAACGCCGCCAAGAACTACCGGAACGACGGGGACAGCGTCTGGCGTCTGTTCTACGACACGGTGAAGGGCGGGGACTTC
>CAYOTD010000929.1:0-235 GCA_964406685.1 uncultured Solibacteraceae bacterium
AGTCCTACCGCCGTCGGGTTCGTCTCGGTGAGATCCAGCACCGGTTTCCCCGATCGCCGGCATGCGTCCCAGGCGGCCCCGATGCGGTTCAAGCCGACGCTCCATGACGTCCGACGCGAAAACACCGCCAGCTGCTCCCCTCGGCTGCGCACGGCACGCCGGCTGGTGGGCCCCGCCCGACGGCGGCACGACACGTTTCCTGTCGTTTCCCGTTGGGCGAAGGCGACTCTGCCGC
>CAYOTD010000929.1:245-1943 GCA_964406685.1 uncultured Solibacteraceae bacterium
AAACGCCGCGGACGTGTCAAGAGAAATGCCTGCCGTTTCGCCGCGGCTGGGCGTCGGCGCGCTTCCGCGCCGGCTTGACACGGGCGTCCCGGCGGTGTACAAGGCATCGTCCCGAGAGGTCCGCTGGACATCCCGCTCATGCTGTGCTCCACGGAAACACCTCTCTTGCCGAACGTCGCCACCCCGACCAGGAACAAATGGAGTGCGCTGTCCCATGAACGAGCGATTCTTCCAGACCCTTGCGACCGAACTGCACATCCCGGTTCCAAGAGTTGCCGCCACCGCACAACTGCTCGCCGACGGGGCCACGATTCCCTTCATCACACGCTACCGGAAGGAGCTGACCGGCTCCCTGGACGAGGTGGCCGTCACGACGATTCGCGATCGCCTGGAACAGCTCCAGGCGCTGGAAGACCGGCGTGAGGCCATTGTCGCCTCTCTCGAAGAGCGGCAGCTCTTGACCGGCGACCTCAAGACCGCCCTCGACGCCGCGGCGACGCTGGCGGCGCTGGAAGACATCTACCAGCCGTACCGCCCGAAGCGCCGCACGCGCGCCCTGGTGGCTCGCGAAAAGGGCCTGGAGCCCCTGGCCGAGCTGCTCTGGGCGCAGGACCCCGCCACCGATCCGCCGGCCGCCGCCCTGCCGTTCGTCAGACCCGAAGCCGGGGTGGACTCGGCGGAGGCAGCCCTGGCCGGTGCGCGCGACATCCTGGCGGAACGCGTCAGCGACGACACGGCCGCTCGCACCGCCCTTCGACACCTCTTCGCGAGCAAGGGCGTCGTGCGCTCGAAAGTCGTCGCCGGGAAAGAAACCGAGGGGGCCACATTCCGGGAGTACGTCGAGTGGGAGGAGCCGCTCGCCACAGCGCCCTCGCACCGGATTCTCGCGATCCGGCGCGGGGAGGCGGAAGGCGTCCTGACCAGCCGGTGGATGCCGCCCGAGGCAGACGCCATCGCGTTGCTCAACACCATGTTCCTCAAGAACACCAGCCCCGCGGCGGAGCAGGTGCGGCTGGCCGTCGATGACGGGTATCGGCGGCTGCTCGAACCGTCCATCGAGACCGAGGTGCGTCTGGAGGCCAAGCAGCGCGCCGACGCCGAGGCCATCCGTGTGTTCGCGGCCAACCTCCGCGAACTGCTACTCGCCCCGCCGCTGGGCGGGAAGAACGTCCTCGGAATCGACCCCGGGTTCCGGACGGGATGCAAGGTGGTGTGTCTGGACCGGCAAGGCATGCTCCGCCACCACGAGGTCGTCTTCATCGAGCAGTCCGACCGCCAGCGCGACGCCGCGCGGCAGACGCTGCTCGCCCTCTGTGACCGCTACGAAATCGAGGCGGTGGCCATCGGCAACGGCACCGCCAGCCGGGAGACGGAGGCCTTTGTCCGCGGCGTCGGCCTGCCCCCATCGATTCTGGTCGTCGTTGTCAACGAAAGCGGCGCCTCCGTGTACTCCGCCTCGGAGACCGCGCGGGAGGAATTTCCGGACCACGACATCACCGTCCGCGGCGCCGTTTCCATCGGGCGGCGGCTCATGGATCCGCTGGCGGAACTGGTCAAGATCGACCCCAAGTCCATCGGCGTCGGGCAATACCAGCATGACGTGGACCAGAAGGCTCTCAAGCGGTCGCTGGACGAGGTGGTCGCAAGCTGCGTCAACGCCGTGGGCGTCGAGGTCAACACCGCCAGCAGGCAGCTGCT
>CAYOTD010000930.1:0-1935 GCA_964406685.1 uncultured Solibacteraceae bacterium
TCGTCTGCGCTGTGATGCTTCCGTTGCTGTTTCACGCGTTCTCTCCATTAGCTTAGCGAGAGAACGCTTCCTCCATTTCCAGCTGAGGCGGGACACTTCTTCATGAGGGTATCCTGAGGAGCAGTCTGACAGAACACGCCGCGTTGAAAACAAAGGACATAATTGGTTTTGTTTGGTCCGGTTCGCTTTTTATTCGCCATGGCCGGGTGCGGCGCCGGGCTGGCGACCTCAGGATAGCATGGGGGTGCAAGGGCAGCCAGTCTGAAAGGCTGACCCTTGAGCACCTCCCAGGTGGCGGAGTAACGCCCCGGCATGGCGGTCTCAATGGCCCATTTATGATCATAAATTCTATCGTTGTCGCTAAGTTATTGAATCTGCGAAGCGATATTGCCAAGAAAACCATTTTTGATAGCATTCCACGAGAAGGGAGATAGACCATGTCTCGTACCATGGCCCGTCTGCAGCGCCTCGTCGTTCTGTCGCTCCTCGCGATCTTCCCCTGCGCTTCCCAGGACACCCGAAGCATGATCTTCGGCCGTGTCACCGATTCGCAGGGAGCGACGATCGGTTCCGCCCGGGCCACCGTTACCAATGTCGACACCAATACCTCGATCGTGCTGACCACGAACGAAACCGGGTACTACGAGGCCAACCTCCTGCTCCCCGGCAGCTACCGCATCACCGTTGAAGCCCAGGGCTTCAAGAAGACCATCCGCAGCGGCATCACCCTCTCCGTCAGTTCCCGCGCCGAGGTGAATCTGCAACTGGAAGTGGGCGAGATCGCCGAGTCCATCTCGGTGACCGCCGAGGCCCCGCTGCTGGATACCAACTCGGTCGCCTCCGGACGGGTCATCGACAACCGCAGCGTCATGGAGTTGCCGGTTCTGGCCAACAGCCCGATGTTCCTGATGCGGATGGCGCCCGGCGTGCAAACCGGCGGCGTCTTCATCCGCTGGGGCTTGCACTCAAACTCCGTCGGCGGCGGCTATGACGTCAACGTCGCTGGCAACGTCGGCGGCAACGAGTACTCCATCGACGGCGTTCCCAACATGACCCTCGACCGGCGCCCCGCCCAGTTGCCCTACGCCGACACGATTCAAGAGTTCAAGGTGGAGACCTCGAACTTCGACGCGTCGGTGGGACACACCACGGGCGTGGCGGTCAACATGATGACCCGCGCCGGCGGCAACCAGTTGCACGGCACCGCCACCTATCAGCACTGGCAACAGCGCTGGCAGGGCTCCGGCTTCTTCGTCAAGCAGCTCTACTACCGCAACATCGCCGATGCCGAAGCGCGCGGCGATGCCGCCCGCGCCGCCGCCCTGCGCAAGGAGAACATCACCCCGCCGGGCCGCTACAACAACATCGCGCTCACCGCCGGCGGTCCCGTCTATCTCCCCAAGATCTACAACGGCAAGGACAAGCTGTTCTTCTACTTCAGCGCCGTCGGCGTGCGCAGCAAGCGCACCGAGTCGGGTTCCGGCGGCAGCATCGTCAACACCATTCCCACGCTGGCGCAGCGCCAGGGCGACTTCTCCGGGCTTCTCGCCGTCGACTCCACGCGCTACCAGATCTTCGATCCCCTCACCGTGCGGGCCGATTCCGCCCGGCCGTCGCACTATGTCCGCGACCCGATCCCCGGCAACATTCTCCCCGCCAGCCGCATCGTCAACCCGGTCTACAAGACCTATCTCGGCTTCCAGCCGACGCCGAACAGCGATCCCCTCGATCCGCGCCGCGAACCCACCCAGAACTACCTTGCGGTCGGCCAGCCCAACATGTATTCCTACTACGCCCTGAACCACCGCATGGACTACCATTACTCCGCCCGCCACCGCTTCTTCGGCAAGTGGACCTGGAACGAGTTCGACGCGGACACCATGGACTGGACGTATGAAAGCAAGCCCGGCCTGATGTCCACGGCGCAGCACCGCG
>CAYOTD010000931.1:0-1935 GCA_964406685.1 uncultured Solibacteraceae bacterium
CCAAGGGGTCAGGAGTTCGAATCTCTTCGGGCGCGCCAAACAAGAAGGGCCTGCATTGCTGCAGGCCCTTTGTCTTTGGGGTGGGCGGTTCTTCCGCGCGCTCACATGCTCGCCATCGTCCGGTTCAGCCCTCGGGTCAGTTCGTCTATGCGGTTGATTTCGGCGCTGATCTTCTCGGAGGACTGTGCCACCATCTCGACCTGCCGCGCGATTTCGTGGCCGGCGGAGCTCTGCTCGCGGGCTGCGCTGGCGATGTCTTCCATCGCGACGGCGGCCTGGCCCGAGCGGTTGTCGATGAGTTCAAGCGCCTCGCCTACGCCGCGGGAGCGGGCAGCACTTTCCTTGGCCTTGCTCGTGGCGAGCCCGACATCGGTGGTGACCTGTGCCATCTGTTCCTGGATCTGGTTCAGGATGCTGCTGATGTCATGGGCGGAGATGTTGGTCTTCTCCGCGAGGCTGCGCACTTCGTCGGCGACCACGGAGAAGCCGCGCCCTGCCTCTCCGGCGCGGGCGGATTCGATGGAGGCGTTGAGGGCCAGCAGGTCGGTCTGCTTGGCGATCTCCTGGATGGTGGCGACGATCTCGTGGATGCGCACGCTCTGCTTCCCGAGTTCGTCCACCCGCTCGCTGGCGTGGACGACGAGGTTGGCGGTCTCCTCCATGACGGCGATGGTCTGCTGGACGGCTTTTTCCCCTTCCTTCACGGCTTCGACGGTCTCATGGGTGATGGTGAGGGCGCGGCCGGCGTTCTCGGCGACATGGTCGATGCTGACGGTGAGCTGTTCTGTGGCTGCCGCCATGCTGGAGGAGGCGGAGGTCTGCTCGTCGGTGGCGGCGCGGACGGTGGTGGTGAGCTGGCCGAGTTCTTCCGTGGTCTCGCGCACGCTTTTGGTAACGGCCTGTTTCTGGGTCTCCATGCGCTGTTTGACGATGGCGTTGTCCTTGAAGACCTGTACCGAGCGGGCCATTTCACCGACTTCGTCCGTCTTGCGGGTGAAGGGGATATCCACCCTGGTGTCCCCGGTCGAGAGGTCGGTCATGGTGGCATTGATGGCGGAGAGGGGGAGCGCCACCCGGAAGCGGATGAACCAGAAGGTGAAGAGGCCGAATACCGCGAGGATGGCGCCTGCCGCGAACATGATGCCGCCGATCTTGGCAGAGAGCGCCCAGATGGCATCCTCGACGGCGTCGGCCCCGGTCTTGCGGCTCTCCGCCAGGGATTTCTTGATGCCGACGAGGGCGTTGGAGGCGGCGGCCTGGTCGATGGGCTCCGCCGTGCCTGCGAGGTTGTGCTCGTAGGCGGCGACGGTGTGTTCCAGCACGGCGAGGTGAGCCTTCTCCTGGTCGGTGGGGTTGGCGTTGAGGAAGGCGGGGAAGCCTTCGCGCACCTTGATGAGAGCTTCGGTGGCCGCCTGCCTGTCCGCCGGGTTACCGGCCACGGCGCCGGACCAGTGCTGGGCGAGGCCGCTGTAGCCCAGGTAGTGCTCGAAATGGCCGAGCAGGTCGATGCGACGGGCGAGCCCGGAGTCGAAATCCCGCCATACGCCGGAGATGTCGGCGACGGATTTGAAGGTCAGCAGGGTGGCGCCCGCGCCGGTCAGCAGAAGCAGCAGGGTGAAGAGGGTGATGAAGTTGCCCACCCGGAACATGCGGACGTTGTCCACGAAGCCGAACATGCCGACGGCGACCCTGCCCAGGGCGTTCAGCGTGTTGTCGTAGTGGATGTTGGCGTTGTTACGCATAGCTCGCTTCCTTCCATGATTCCAGTTCCGCCAGGCAGAGCGCGATGGCCCGGTCCATGGCGGCTTCGGCGGCGGGGGTGAGGCCGCCGCCCCATTCTTCGATATTGTCGTACTGGACACCGATGAGCGTGACCGCTTCCGGCATGGCGCCCGTCAGCTCGGCCGCCGCCAGCACGTCGGTGAAGGCGGTCTG
>CAYOTD010000932.1:0-1923 GCA_964406685.1 uncultured Solibacteraceae bacterium
TGGCGAGGATCTGTTCCATCTGTCCGGCATCGGCTTTGACCTTCTCCAACGCCGGATCGAGGCGCTGCACCAGTTCGATGTCCTCGCCGATCACGCGGGAGAGCATCTTCACCATGCTCGCGACAACAGCGTTCAGATCGAGGATGGTCGGCTCCAGCGCCTGACTGCGGCTGAAGGCCAGAAGCTGGCGCGTCAGATTCGCACATCGCTGTCCGGCTTCCTGGATCTCTTTGACGTCGTCGTACAGCGCGTTCCCCGGCCGGATCTTCTTGAGCAGAATGCCGCTGATGCCCAGCAGCGGAGTCAAGGCGTTGTTCAGATCGTGTGCCACTCCGCCGGCCAGCCGGCCGACCGCTTCCATCTTCATGGCCTGCTGAAACTGCGCCTCCAACTGAAGATGCGCCGTGATGTCGCGCTTGACCGCCACGTAGTTGACGATCCGTCCCGAAGCGTCCACCACCGGCGAGATCGTCGCCTCCGCGGTATAGAGCTTTCCGTCCTTGCGCTTGTTAATGATGCGGCCGGACCAGGTTTTGCCGGAGGAAATCGTTCCCCACAGGTTCTGATAAAAGGTAAGGTCCTGTTTGCCGCTCTTCCACAGGCGCGGATTCCGGCCGAGGGCCTCTTCGCGGCGATAGCCGGTCACGGTTTCGAAGGCCGGATTGAGGTACTGAATGGTCCCCTCCGGATCGGTGATAATGACGACCTCCCCGGTCTGCTCGATGGCCGTCGCCAACCGCTTGAGATCGGCCTCCGCCTCTTTGCGTTCGGCGATTTCCTTCTCCAGGCACCGGTTGGCGTCTTCCAACTGGAGCATCTTGGCTTCAAGCTTGCGGATGAGAGCCTCGTTGTACTCCCGGATGTACACTTTTTCTTCCATCGGGGGTTTCGCCGCACAGGCCAGACCGTTGGCCTCCTGCGCCTGGAAGACCTCCGTCAGAATCTTCAGGAAGGCCGCCGGTTCCTGTGGCTTGACAATGAACCGCACCGCGCCCAGGCCCAGGGCAAGCTCCTCATCCTTGGGATCGGTATAGGTCGCGGTGTAGAAGACGAAGGGCACGTCCTTCAGCTCCTCGTCGCGCATCCACCGGCGGCAGAGTTCGAAGCCGTCCATCACCGGCATGAGGATGTCGGCGACCACCATGTCGGGACGATTGCTTCGGGCCTTCTCCAGAGCCTCGGCCCCATTGGCCGCCGTGGCGATCTCGTAACCGTTCGCGCCCAGAAGACTCTGTAGCAGATACAGGTTCTGGGGATTGTCGTCAACGACCAGAATACTCTTCATGTTCGCCCCATCTTGCCGGCCTACTTCCGTTCGAGAGGCAGCGTGAAGGAGAACGTGCTCCCCACGCCCCACTCGCTCTCCACCGCGATCCGGCCGCCCATCATCTCCACCAGCCGTTTGCAGATCGAAAGCCCGAGTCCGGAGCCCTCGTGATTGCGGGTCAGCCCGGAGTCGATCTGCTGGAAGGTCTGAAACAGCGTCCCCATGTCCTCCGGCTTGATTCCGATGCCCGTGTCGGCGACCCGCGTCAACAGTTCCCGGCCCTGGAGGGAGCATTGCAGGCGCACGTGCCCCTTCTCGGAGAACTTCACCGCGTTGTTGAGCAGGTTGATCACGACCTGCTCGAAACGGCGGCGGTCGGCGGTCAGCATGCCGACCTCCGGCGCGACTTCGCAGGTCAGCGTCAGATGCTTCTTCTCCGCCATCGGGGCCACCAGGCGCGCCACCCGCTCCAGCGAGTCCCGCACGGGGAACGGCGCCCGCTCGATGGAGAGCTGACCGGCCTCGATTTTGGAAAGATCGAGAATGTCGCTGATCAGTTCCAGCAAATGGAGGGCGCTTCCCTGGACCATGCCGAGTTGCTTGGCCTGCTCGGCGTTCAGGGGACCGGGCAGACCCTGCAACAGAATGCCGGTGAA
>CAYOTD010000933.1:0-1920 GCA_964406685.1 uncultured Solibacteraceae bacterium
AGGCCGGCCGCCGGTCTTCCTTGTCAAATCCCACCTCGACGTTGCGGATGTCGATCCCCTTCACGTGCCGCAGGAACAGCCCGTAGGCCGGCAGCAACCCGAACATGGAAGGTTCGGGATACTCTTTCTCCCGCTCCGGCGTGTCGTACGGCTCGCGCGGCGGCACTCCGCCCGAAGCGCGGAAGAAGAACGGGTTCACCAGCTCCGCCGGTTGCTTCGCCACCTGGTCCAGGTTGAGACCGCCCCGGTACTGGATCCGGATGTTGCTCAGCGATACGCCCTCGATATCGTGGCCGGGAATCCCGCTCAGGATCGAGGCGTAGCGCGGATCGGCGTCCGACACCACCACGTTGCTGATCGTCACCCGCCGGATCGCTCCCACCGGCGTCCCCGCCGGCCCCCGCATCCGCGCCCCCAGGCGCAGAAAGATCGGAGCGTTGGAGACCTCCCGCATGGTCAGGTTCGACACCGCGATGTCCTCGATCACCCCCCCGTCCACGGTCTCCAGCGCCAGCCCGCGCGAGCGGTCGAAAACCACGTTGGAAATCGTGATGTTCTTGAACCCGCCGTTGGATTCGGTCCCGAACTTGATGCGCCCCGTGGGGCCGTCGCGGTCCGGCGCCCGCCTCACGGTGCGCTTGTAGGTCCCATCCAGCAGCGAGCCGATGTCGTACCCGCTCACCAGGCAGTTGGTGATAGTGACGTGCTCGGTGGCCCGCGCGAATCCCAGCGCGTAGCTCGACTTGAGCACGATGGCGTCGTCGTTGGGTGAATTCACGCTGGCGTTCGAGATGCGCACGTTGCGGCAGGAGTCGATGTCGATACCGTCGCGGTTGGTGTCGATCAGCAGGTTGTCGATGGTGAGGTTGTCCACCCCCGTGGCCAGGATTCCGAAGTGGCCGCCGTTCAGGATCGAGAAATCGCGCAGCGTCACGTTCCGGCACAACTTCAGCGCGATGGCCTTGTTCCCGCCCCCGGGCCGCTCCCCCCGCGACAACGCCCGGCCGTCGATCCGCCCGCGCCCCACGATGGCGACGTTGCTCAGCCCCTCGCCCCAGATCAGGCTGTTGTGCCAGTGGCTGTGGCCGAAATCCTGGTACTGCGTCCACTGGTTGGGTTCCGGCGCGTCGTAGGCCTTCGGATCGCCGCTCGACAGAAGCGTCGCCCCGGCGGCCAGCTCCAGCGTGATGTTACTCAGCAGCCGGATCGATCCGGTCAGGTAAGTGCCCGCCGGAAAGTGGACCGTCCCTCCGCCCGCCGCCGCCCCCGCCTCGATCGCCCGGTTGATCGCCTCCCGGTCGGCCGTGTTGCCGTCCCCTTTGGCGCCGTAACTCTTGACGTCGAACACCGCCGCCCGCGCCGGAATCGCGATGCAAAGCGCCAGGGCAAATCCGATGACAACCCGCCGCCGGTCCATGTGTGCCTCCAAACCGGCAACCATCATGCCACGTTTTCCTCGCTGGTAGCGCCGCCCCCGGCCGAAATGCCACAATGGATTTTCGAGAGCTAAGACTCCGCTTTAGCAAGGAACCCTCAACTATGGAAATCACACGCGTTGTAGGTAGAGAAATCCTGGACTCGCGCGGCAATCCCACCGTGGAAGCCGACGTCTGTCTCGCCGACGGCAGCCTCGGCCGCGCGGCGGTGCCGTCGGGCGCCTCCACCGGTGAACACGAAGCCGTCGAGCTGCGCGACGGCGACAAGTCGCGTTATCTCGGCAAAGGCACGCAGAAGGCCGTCAGGAACATCCTCGACCAGATCGCTCCCGCGGTGACCGGCATGGACGCCGCCAACCAGATCGAGCTCGACCGCAAGATGATCGCCCTGGACGGCACCCCCAACAAGGGCCGTCTCGGCGCCAACGCCATCCTGGCCGTCTCGATGGCCGCCGCCCGCGCCGAAGCGCTTTCCCAAAGCACC
>CAYOTD010000934.1:0-1917 GCA_964406685.1 uncultured Solibacteraceae bacterium
CGTAGCGGTCGAGCACGGTCGGGTCGCCGAAGCGCGCGCAGACCGCGTCGAAGTGGGACTGGCTGAAGGGTTGGTCGTCGCGTAGCGCCGGATTCGGGCCGCCGATGAACACTGCGAAGTCGCGGCACTCCTGCCAGGTGCGCGGCCGGATTGTGTCGCCGGCCCAGCCCTCGACGGCGAGGTCGCCGGCCTCCAGGTCGAAGAACAGCGTGGCCGCAGGGTCGAGCGTCCAGAGCTGCGAGGTCTTGCCGATGCCGCTCTTGCCTACCAGCACGCCTTTCACGCCACGCTTTTCCGCCAGGCGCTGGTCGGCGGAGATGATGGGAAGGCTCATGAGCGGCCTCCTTTGTCGGCGAACGCGTCTCCGATCCGGTGCGCGCCGAGGGCGCCGTGTTTGCGGGCGAGGTCGTAGAGCTCGCGCAGAGCGTTCATGCGGCGGCTGATGGGCCGGACTTCCGTTTCCAGGGCGATGATGGCGAAGGCGATCTGGTCCAAGGTGGCGTCTTCGATGGCCACGTCGGCACCATTCGCCGGGATTGATTCCGGCAAGGACTCCAGCAGATAGGGGTGCTGCTTTTTCAGCTTGTCGAGCAGGGTGCGGTTCTTGAACATGACGGTCACTCCTCCAACAGGGCGAGACGGAATCCGGGCTTGCCGGTCTTGAGGGTGCGGGCGGGGGCGAAGGCACTCTTCAGCGACTCGGGCCAGGCGTTGAACTTGGTCTCGGAGACGCGGTAGGCGGTCTCGACGTACTCGGCCGGGTCCTCGCCGCCCTCGGCGATGCGGCGCACGATCTCGGCGAGCCGCTGCTGATCCCACTCGACCCGCTTGGGGAGGTCGGCGGTGATGCGTACGCGGCCGTCGTCGAAATGCACGACGCCGGTGTCCTTGCCGGCGACCAGACGCAGGGCGTGGGCGCGGTCGGCGTACTTCAGTTCCAGCGCGCGTTCGAGGTGCTCGACGATGGCCTTGGCGGCCGAGAGCAGATCGGCGGCGTCGTTCTTGAGCTGGAACAGCGCATCGCTTTGCAGCGCGGCGAGATCGCCGGCCGGCGTGGCGAGAACCTGGTCGGGGGTGAGGCGGCTCATGCCACGCCTCCCGCGCTGGCGCGCTCGGAGGTGCTCTTGCGCAGGCAGTCCGCTTCGTAGGACTCGACGTCCTCGACGCGGTAGAGCACACGCCCCTGGATTTTCAGAAAAACCGGCCCGATTCCTTCAGAGCGCCAGCGTTCCAGGGTGGCTTCGCTGACGCCCCAACGGTCGGCCAGTTGGCGTTGGTTGAGGTGTTTGACACTCACGTTCTTCTCCTTTCGGGCAGTTGCGAAAACGTGAGGTCAGTGTCGGATTCGTGATGTGCGGGCGTCCGCCACCACCATGTACGGGCGGATGTACGGGCCCGGCCGAAACGGGGAAATACGGGCCACAGAAAACAAAAAACCGCCCGAAGGCGGTCATGCGGAACAGCGACGGGAAGACGCTGGGGTCAGTCGAGCAGGAACCCGTACTTGCCCTTCTCGGGGTTGGCGATGTAGTCCTCCCACTCGGTGTTGCCGCTGAAGAGGTTCTGCATGCGCTGGCTGCGGGCGGTTTTCTTGTCCGGGTATGCGGCCCCCAAGATTTCGCCGGCTGGCAACAGCCAACGGTCGTTCATTGCCTGCTCGTACATGTAGCGGACGGCCGCCGCTTGGCGTTCGCCCTTGATCATCCAGGGCTTATTGCTCTTGCTGCGGATGGTGAGCGTGTTGGTGTACTCGTCGAAGTGGACCGGTAGGAGCGGGCGAAGCGTCCCGTCCGCAGGCGTCGCCAGGATGCGATGGAGCAGGTCCATGTCCACGGTGGGTGTCGTCACGTAGTCGACGAGTACCTGGCGCACCGCCGCGAATCGGTAGTTCCTGGGGGGACGCACGAACTCGGGCAA
>CAYOTD010000935.1:0-1910 GCA_964406685.1 uncultured Solibacteraceae bacterium
AAGCTTGAGGAAGGTACGACGGTCCATCGGTATACTCATCTGGAACCACCTTTCCGGGCGCGCAGGGAGTAGATCCTGGCGCCCATCTTGCGGCACGCGTTCACCATGGCGTAGTAGGGCGTGTCGCAGATATCGAGCAGGCCGGCGTTGAAGTTCTCGCCGTCGAAGCGGCCGCTGGTGGGCTGGTCGTAATACTGGAACCAGTGGGTGCCCACCACGGCCGGGTTGAGCAGCGCGCTTTCGACATAGGTGCAGTAGGCGCGGGCGCGGTCGGTCTGGTTGGCGGTGAGGACCAGGGCCACGCCGAAGGGCGCCGAGTCGAGCGCGCCGAAGTGGAACTCGCCGATGACGATGGGGCGGTCGAGGCCGGCGGGCAGGGCGAGGTCGACCAGGCTGCGGCTGTAGCGGTTGATGCTGATGATGTCGCAATAGCGCGCCGCGGCGCCCAGAACGATGGGGTTATCGTAGCCGGCGAAACGGCAGCCGAGATACATGTGGTTCGGCGATGCCGCCTGGATGGCGTCGCGGCAGCCGCGGAAGTAGGCGTCGAGCAGACTGCCGCTGAAGGTTTCCAGATCGGCGGTGACGGCGGCGGCCTTGCGATCGGGCAGCGCGGTGGCGGCGAGCCACGCCTCCCAGCTCTCGTGATGCGTGGACCAGGCGGCGTTGAGCGCCTGGATGGAGGAGTACTTCTTCTTCAGGACCTCCAGGAAGGCCAGTTTCGCGGCCTGCGTGCGCGGAGACTTCAGCGTGGCCTCGGCCAGGTAGCACTTGTCGCCCCAGTGCAGCTCGTTATCGACGAAGAAGCCGAGACACCAGGGATCGCCGAGCGAATCCTTCAACTCGGTGCGGAGCGTTTGGTCCATCAGGCGCCGCCAGCCGGCATCGAAGGGATCCGGCAGTTTGCCCCAGTTTCCACCCGAGCCTTCGATGCGGAACTCATCGGCGCCCATCGGCGCCGAGTAGACGATGGCGGTGTAGGGAGTGCGGCGGCGGAGGTAGATGGCCGGGTCGGAGGAATTGGCGATGGTGTTCAGCGCCCAACTGGCCAGGCGGCGCTGGGCGTTGGCGGCGTAGGCGGCCTGCCATTCGGATCCGAACTTGCGAAAGAGATTCGCCTCCAGGTGGTCGTAGACGGCGTGATTGTGTTTGCCGAGGTAGTAGGCGCGGGTGGATTGCGGCTCGGTGCCGTAGAAGCGGCCGAGCGGCGAATCCTTCGGCGGGAGTTGGAAGTAGTGTTCCCGGTCGAGGATCGGCGTGCCGTGGTAGATGCCGCCGACGCGGATACGCGAGCCGACTCGAACCGTACCGTGGGACCAGAACAGGCTCCCCTCGGGATCCACCATCCACCACGTGCCGTCGATCTTCTCCACGCGGAAGAAGCCCGACGCCTTGCGGCGCGGACCGGCGGCCCAGCCGCCGAAGCGATTCCAGTCCTTGGGGCGGGCGTGCGCCCGCAGGTCCGCCTCTTCCTTCTGGCGCCGTTCGGCGAAATCGGTGTCGCGATGGATCTTGCCGGTCCAGTCGCGATGGATGAACTGCCCGTAGCCGTCGATGAAGGGGAAGACGGGATCGCGGGGCGCGTGGCGCATGGGGGCGGGGACGCCGCGCGCCACCACCGGGCCGACGGCGAAGGAGCACTCCGACTTCGAATCCGGCACGAAGACCGAGACGGCGGTGATGTGAGCACCGTCGGCGCCGCCGCGGCGGACGAACTCGGGCGGCGGCGCGACCAGCGAGATCATCCCGGAGGAGAGCGGCGAGGGTTTGCGGTCGCCGAGGAAGACGACCAGCCAGAAGGGTTCCGGGCCGGGCGAAACAAGCGCTTCAAACTGGTAGGAGTTCAGCCGTCCGGGGGACTGGACGGGTGGCTGGTTGTCTTCCAGGCGGAGGATGACGCGGAGGTTCTC
>CAYOTD010000936.1:0-1907 GCA_964406685.1 uncultured Solibacteraceae bacterium
ACGATCCCAAGCTCAGTGCGGCGCAACTGGAGCGAATCCGGAGGCGCGCGGCGGCTGGAGCGTCGCGCTTCGTACGCCTTACGAGGGACTGTTCTCCGACAACGACCGGACGGGCGTGTTCCTTCTGTATCTGCTGGCCGCGGGCGTTCTGCTGGTGGCCTGCGCCAACGTCGCCAACCTGCTGCTGGCGCGCGCCATCTGGCGACGGAAGGAGATGGCGGTGCGGGCCGCGCTCGGCGCCGGCCGGATGCGCCTGATCCGCCAGTGCCTCACGGAAAGCCTGTTGCTGGCGCTGCCCGCCGGTGTTGTGGGCGTGCTGGTTACGCTGTGGTCTTCCAGGATCGCGATCGGTTCGCTCGACCTCCCGATGCGGCTGCCGCAGAACCCGGTCGACGGCCGCGTGCTGCTCTTCACGCTGTTGCTGGCGGCCGTCTCCGTGCTCGTATTCGGAATGGCGCCGGCCCTGGAAGCCGCGCGCGGCGACCTCGCCCCGACACTCAAGGAAGGAGGGGCGCGCGGCGGCGCCTCTCCGCGCGCGCACTGGCTGCGGCGCGGCTTTGTCGTGATCCAGACCTCGCTCGCCCTGACGCTGGTGGCCACGGCCGCGTTGACCTACAAGGGCATGCGCGTCATCCATCGCCTGGAACCGGGCTTCACCGTGAACGACCTCGTTCTGGCGGACCTGAAGCCCGCCGTCTGGCGCTACGCCGACGATGCGGCGGTGCGCGCTTTCTTCGCCGAGGCGCTGCGGCGGCTGGAGACCGCGCCCGGAGTGGTGCGCGCCGGCGCCATCAGCGGCGTGCCCTGCCTGGACACAAACGGCAATCGCACGACCGTCGTGCTGGACGGCCGCCCGGAACCGCCGCCCGCCGAGCGGATGGCGGGCGACTACCTGCTGGCCACGCCGGGCGCCATGGAAGCGCTGGGTGTCCCGCTGGAGCGAGGGCGCGCCATCCAGACCTCCGACCGGGAAGACACGGCGCGCGTGGTGGTTGTCAACCGGGCCGCGGCGCGCCGCTTCTGGCCCGGGGAGGATCCCGTGGGCCGAAGAATTCGCCTGGACGCCCTCGGCGGGCGGTGGTTCACCGTGGCCGGTGTGGTCCGTGACATGCTTCGCGAAAGGCTTGTCGATCCTCCCCAGCCGCAGTTCTTCGTCCCTTACGCGCAGGGCGCCGAGCGCGCCATGACGCTGGTGGTCCGCACTCGCGGCGCCGAGTCGGCCATTCCCGAAATCCGCCGGGTGATCCGCGAACTGGACAGCCTGGAACCGGTTCAGGTAAGAGCCGCCGAGGCGGAATGGGTCCGCGATCGCCGCGCCGGCCGCACGGTCACGATCCTGTTTGGCGTTTTCGCCGCCCTGGCGCTGCTGCTGGCCGCCATCGGCCTGTTCAGTCTGGTCGCGCAGTCGGCCGGAGAACGCGCCCGCGAGGTGGGCATCCGCCTGGTGTTCGGCGCCAACGGGGGCGACGTCGTTCGCCTGCTGATCGCCGAGGGGCTGCGGCTGACCGCCGCCGGCACGTTGGCCGGGCTGGCCATCTCGATTCCGCTGGGCCGCCTGGTGGCTTCGGTGGTTCCCGTCAAGACCGTGGACGCGCCGGTGCTGGCCCTGGCCTGTCTCGCGCTGGCCGGGCTGACGGGGCTGGCGTGCTACCTTCCCGCCCGCCGCGCCTGCCGGATCGATCCGGCCGCCGTCCTGCGCAACGAGTAGGCGCGGTCCTGGTATGATGTTCGATCGGCCAGGAGCCGATCTATGAGCGAGAAGAAATACACCCCCTACGTCCCCCCGGACATGGACATGAAGGAGTTCACCTTCCGCGCGGTGCTCCTCGGATTGGTAATGACCGTCATTCTGGGCGCGGCCAACGCATATCTGGGCCTGCGCGCGGGCATGACTATCGCCGCTACCT
>CAYOTD010000937.1:0-1905 GCA_964406685.1 uncultured Solibacteraceae bacterium
CTTCCATGCTGTAGAGGCCATCGACAACGACAAGTTTACCTTTGTCTTCCGGCAGCCGCTGCAAGATTCGCTCCAGTTCCCCCATGTCCTGGTGGCTGAAGCGCTTGGTCTCGCCGAAGCTCAGCTTGGCGCCATCGACGAGCGACGCATGGTCTTCCTTATCGAGGATCACGTAGTCACCGCGCATCACGAGCGCGCTGATTGCGCCCAGGTTCGCCTGCATGCCAGTGGAGAAGACAAGCGCGGCTTCCTTGCCGACGAACTCCGCCAGCTCGTGTTCGAGCTGCTCGTGCAACTCCAGTGTGCCGTTGAGGAAGCGCGAGCCGGTGCAACTTGTGCCGTACCGCTGGATCGCCTGGATGGCTGCCTCGCGGACGCGGGGGTCGGTCGTGAGGCCGAGGTAGTTGTTCGAGCCGCACATGATGAGCCGGTGGCCCTTGTACGTCGCTTCCGTCCCTTCATTTTCGGTCAAGGCGATGAAGTAGGGATAGATCCCCGCTTCGATGGCCTCCTTGGCTTCGGTGAAGGCATAAGCCTTGTCGAAAATATCCATGAGTGCTCCCTTATGAAAGATAACCGTGGTCAACATACCAACGGTAGGCTCGTTCGGCTGCGTTGCGGAACGGCAGGATGGGATAATCCAGCTCGGCAACAGCCTTGCCGGAATCGAAAAATGCGTTGTGGGCGGATAAGCGGAGCTGGTCGCCGCTGGCGATGGGCCGGCGGACAAAATGATTCGCCGCATCGAGCGCCGCGGCAGCAGGCGGGATTATCCAGGAGGGGATCCTCCACCGGGGCGCTTTACAACCTACCACACTTGCGATGATTTGGGTAATCTCTTTGTAGGTCAGATTCTCGCCGCCGAGGATGTAGCGCTCGCCCACGCGACCCCGTTCGGCCGCGGCCAGGTGTCCGAACGTCACCGCATCGACGTCGGCCATGCAGACGCCGCCCGGCGGCGCGGCCGGAAGGGTGTGGCGCGCCATCTCGACGATCATGCTGCCCGAAATGAGGTTGTGGTCGCCCGGCCCGATCACCACCGCAGGATTAACGATGACCGCGGGCAGCCCCAGCCGAACGGCCTTGAGGACTTCCTGCTCGGCGAGGTACTTACTGTGCGCGTAGGCAAAGCGTTCCTCATGGGGGTTTAGGGGCTGCGACTCGTCCGAAGGGCGACCGTCGCGGCGCACGCCGATGGCCGCGCAGGAAGAAGTGTGGACGACGCGGCTCACTCCGGCGCGCAAGCACGCCTCCATAACGATGCGCGTGCCTTCCGCATTGACCCGGTACACCTCGGGCGCTTTGGCGCGCCAGTAGGAGGAAAGCGCCGCCACGTGAAAGACGACATCGCGCCCCTTGACGGCCGCCGCAACCGCCTCCGGCTCGAGGATGTCGCCGTAATAGTGTTCGAGGTCGAGCCCTTCGAGCGCGATCAGCGTCGAGGATTTCCGGCGCAGCACCCGCACCTGATCCCCGCGGCGCGCGAGCGCGGCGGCCACCTGGCTGCCGACAAAGCCCGTTGCGCCGGTGACGAGGACTTTCACAGCCCTTTCTCGTAAATCCGGTAGGTCTTGTAGCGCACGCCGCCCAGCCGCTCGATGATCTGGTTCATCATCGTGTTGCTCTCCAGAATCCACGAACCTTCGAGCCGCTTGTAGCCGCCCTTAAGTGCCTGCTTGGCCGATTCGAGATAGAAAATGGCGTCCGCGCCGCGGCCGCGGTACTCCTCCATCATGCCCATGATGATCAGCCGGACCTGGTCGATGTGGCGGCGGTGCCAGAGGAACTTGAGGATGCCAAAGGGGTACATCCGGCCGCCACCCGTGGCCTTGAGCGCCTGGTGCAAGTCAGGCAGGGTGATGGACACGCCCGCCGGTTTGCCGTCCGTCGTCTCCGCGATCAGGA
>CAYOTD010000938.1:0-1896 GCA_964406685.1 uncultured Solibacteraceae bacterium
CGGGGCCACCGGGGCGTCGAGTGCCGTCTTGGTCAGTGGATCATCCGTCTCCGGCCCTGCGGCGGCTCAGGAACCGCGACGAGATTCCTCAGAGGCCACATAGCCGCCCAGCCGGAAACGACGCGACACCCAGGGCACGCTGGTAGTGCCCCCGGAGCCACCTTATCCGCACAGTGCACATCGCAACGGCACACGCGCCCCGTGAGACAAACCCCGAGGATACGGAAGCTGCAAGAACGGAAGAGCCAGGGTATAAGGGATACTCCGCGCATCGCGGCGGGACCCGCAGAAGGCCCCGAAATACCGGGAGTTTCTCATGCGCCTGAACATGCCGTTCGCAACGACACTGTTGTTCTGCTCGCTCCTGCTTGCGGCCTCGCCGGCGTGCACCGAAACGCGGCCGGCCGCTGCAAACCCGCCCACGCCCGCGACGAAAGCCGCCGCCGCTCGCGATCGGGGCCCTGCCAGGTGGGAAAAGGATATCGCCGCATACGAAGCAATGGATCGCGTGAACCCGCCGCCCAGGGGCGCAGTGCTCTTCATCGGCTCCTCGACCATCCGCCTCTGGAAAACGCTCGAAAGCGATTTCCCCGACCACCGGGTGATCAATCGCGGCTTCGGCGGGTCGCAGATTGCAGACTCGACGTTCTTCGCCGAGCGGATCATCTTCCCCTACGAGCCGCGGGTCGTCGTGCTCCGGGCCGGCGGCAACGATCTCCACGCAGGCAAGACGCCGGCGCAGGTCTTCGCGGATTATCAGGCCTTCGTCGCCCGGGTGCATGCCCGGCTGCCCCAGACCCGCATTGTATACATCGCAACCAATCCCACCCCCGCCCGCTGGGCGGAACGCGACGCCGCCAGGGCGCTCAACGCCATGATCGAGGCGTACACGCGCCCGCGGCCGTATCTGAAATATGTCGAGACCTACGACATGGTCCTGGGGCCGGACGGCCGGCCACGCCCGGAGCTGTTCGCCCCGGATCGGCTGCACTTCAGCCCCGAGGGATACCGATTGCTCACCGAGCGCGTGCGGCCGTTCCTGGCCGAATAGGTCGCCACCGCATGCACCCGCGGGGTCCGCGGCGGATGGTCGGGCCGCGCTTTCACTCTGCCGGAGCCGAAAACCGGGCGCCGGCCGTCGTGGCGGCAGGCGGCGAGGCGCTCACCCCTTGATGCCGCTCATCACGACGCCTTTGACGAAGTACCGCTGGAGGGCGAGGAAGACGAGCAGCGCGGGCGCCATGACGATCACCGCTGCCGTCATCTGCAGCGGCCAGTTCGTCGTACCGTAGGCATCCTTGAAGACCGACAGCCCGACCTCCAGCGTCCGCATCGGCACGGAACTGGTGGCCAGCATGGGCCAGTAGAAGTCCGTCCACGTCCAGATGAACCCGAAGGCCGCCAGCGTCGCCAGCGCCGGCTTCGAGGCCGGAAGGATGATGTGCCAGAGGATCCGCAGGTCCGACGCCCCGTCGATCCGAGCCGCCTCATCAAGGCTCCGCGGGATCGTCATGAAGAACTGCCGCAGCAGGAACGTCCCGAAGGCCGTGCTCAGGTACGGGTAGGGAAGGATCAGCCCGAGGTAGCTGTTCAGCAGCCCGAGCCTGTGGACGGTGATGAACAGCGGCACGATCATCACGGTCGCGGGGATCATCATCGTCAGCATGAGGATGAAGAAGAGCGTGTCGCGGCCGCGGAAGGAAAGCCGCGCGAACGCATAGGCCGCCAGCGAACAGAGCGTAAGCTGCAACGCGACCACGGCGGCCGTGACCACGATGCTGTTCAGCGCGAACCGGGCGACCGGCAGCTCGGCGAACGTGAGCACGTACCAGTAATTCCGGAATGCCCACTCCTTCGGGCGGAAGAGCGTCTCCAGCGTGGGAATCGGCGACAGGG
>CAYOTD010000939.1:0-1892 GCA_964406685.1 uncultured Solibacteraceae bacterium
GCTGGCCGAGGTGGACGTGGATCGTTCCAAGTCGGGCGGCTACATCCGGGGCGTCTCCTCCGCGGTCTGGCAGGGCTCCTCCGGCACGACCACCTACGGCAACAGTGTCCTGGGCTTGGTGAACACCTCCTACAACTCGACCGGCATCCCGAGCCTCGACCCCAAGGTAACCATGAACTACTCCTGGGGCCACCTCACCTCGCCCCAGACCAACTCCTTCATCGTCGGCTCCAACTCCATCGTCTCGACCAGGAACAATGGCTCGTTCCAGGTCGAGAAGGGATTCCTCACCGGCGCCGTCGCCACCCTGGGAATGACCAGCATCAACACGCAATCCAGTTCCTGGCGTAACGACTTCAACCCCTCCACCAGCGGCGCATTGAGCCTGACCATCACCCAGCCCCTGTTGCAGGGCTTCGGCCGGGCCCTGAACTCCCGCCTGATCCGCATCGCCAGGAACAACCTCAGCGTGTCGGACATGACCTTCCGCCAGCAGGTGATCGTGACCGTGTCCTCCATCGTCAACGCCTACTGGGACCTGGTGAGCTACAACGAGGACGTCAAGGTGAGGAAGCAGGCCCTTGCCCTGGCCGAAAAGCTATATAACGACAACAAGAAACAGGTCGAGATCGGCACTCTGGCCCCCATCGCCATCGTGCAGGCCGAAGCCGAGGTGGCGGCCCGCCAGCAGGACCTGGTGGTTTCCGAGACCAACGTGCTCCAGCAGGAGACGATCCTGAAGAACGCCCTCAGCCGGACCGGCGTCGCCAGCCCCTCGCTGTCGGAAGCGCGCATCGTCCCCACCGATCGCATCCAGGTGCCGGAAACCGAACAGATCGAGCCGATCCAGGACATGATCGCGCGCGCGCTCGACAACCGCCCGGAGTTGAGCCGGTCCCGCGTTCACCTGGATAACGCCCGGATTACGATGGACGCCACCAAGAGCGCCCTCAAGCCGCAGTTGAACGCCTACACCACCCTCAGCAACAACGCGCTTTCCGGCGAAATCAACTCCTTGCCCATCCCCGCCGGCTCGGGCGTGACCCGGACGGCCGGCACCATCGACCCGTTCTTCCTGGGAGGCTATAACAACGTCCTGCGCCAGATGTTCGGGCGGAACTTCCCCGACTACACCTTCGGCGTGCAGTTCATCGTTCCGCTGCGCAACCGCGCCGCGCAGGCCGACATGGTAACGGCGCAGCTCAACATGCGCCAGGCGGAGTTGCAGCAGCAGCAGCAGATCAACCAGGTGCGCGTCGAAGTCCAGAACGCCTTGATCGGCGTCCAGCAGGCCCGCGCCCGCTTCCAGACGGCCACCAAGAACCGCCTGTTGCAGGAGCAGAACCTCGACGCCGAACAGAAGAAGTACGCCCTCGGCGCTTCCACGATCTTCTTTGTGATTCAGGCCCAGCGCGACCTGGCCACCGCCCAAGCCAACCAGGTCGCCGCCCTCAGCGCCTATGCCCGCGCCCGCATCGAGATGGACCGCGCCGTGGGCCGCACCCTGGAAAGCAACAACATCGTCGTCGACGAAGCCGTCAAGGGCCGGGTCGCCCGCCCCCCGTCGCCGCTCCCGGTGGTCGATCAACCCTAGCAGCCCGTGGTAGCACTACCGCGGCGCGAAAGCCGGGGACAGTCTGAGGCATGGCGGTGCCCGCCACCCGTGAGCATGAAAATGGGGTTGGCTGGATGGCACACTGGGGGGAGCTGCCATCGCGCGGTGGCCGGTTAGTCTGTGAGGCGGCAAAGCCTGAGGGACAGTCTGGCTCGAACCCCATCTGTACCCGCGAGTGTCGCCCTGCGCGCCGGGAGCACGCAAGAGAGATTGCCTTAGCTTTCGGCGTTTCCGATGCTAGCCCAGGCGGGAAGAGATGGAAGTACTGTATGCTCGT
>CAYOTD010000940.1:0-1888 GCA_964406685.1 uncultured Solibacteraceae bacterium
GCCGCCATGGAGGTGATTCCCGACGTTGCCACCGACATCTCGGCGCGCCTGGCGACCCTGGCTGACGGCGACGACGTGTGCGCCATCTTTACCACCGGAGGGACGGGCGTCGCTCCGCGGGATGTCACCCCGGAGGCTACGCGCGCGGTGCTGGACCGGGAGATTCCGGGCCTGGGGGAGTGCATGCGGGCCGAGGGCCGCTCCTCGACGCCGCTGGCTTCGCTGTCGCGCGCCGTGGCGGGCACGCGCGGCAAGGTGCTGATCGTCAACCTGCCGGGATCGCCGCGCGGCGCGGTCGAGTCGCTGAATGCTATCGTGGACTTAGTGCCCCACGTGCTCGATCTCGTCCGTGGCGGCACCGAGCATCCCCCGCAGACGAAACGGGAAGCGGGGGAGTAGCGTCCCAAATACTGAGATGCGGCTGAGCCTGATCGCTTGCCTTGTGTCCTGCTCCCTGCTGGCGCAGGAGCAGACTTTTCGCACCACGGTGAACGTGGTGGTCGCGCCCACCACGGTTATCGACCGGCGCGGGAACTTCGTTCACGACCTGAAGCCCCACGAGTTCCGCGTCCTGGACAAGGGCGTGCCGCAGGACATCCGCGTGGACGTGAGCTTCCTGCCCATCTCGCTGGTGGTGGCGGTGCAGGCGGACGCGGCGGTGGACAGCGTTCTGCCGCGGATCCGGAAGATCGGATCGATGCTGGAACCGCTGCTGTTCGGCGCGCAGGGCGAGGCGGCGGTGGTGGCCTTCGATCACCGCTTCCAGGTGCTCCAGGATTTCACCAACGAACCCGACAGGCTGATCGAGGGGATGAAGAAGCTGCGCGCCGGCTCCTCGACCAGCGCCATGATCGACGCCGTCAACGAAAGCGTGCGCCTGTTGCGCCGGCGCTCGGGCGACCGGCGGCGGGTGATCCTGCTCATCAGCGAGTCGCGCGACAAGGGCAGCCAGGGGAGGATCCGCGAGACCCTCGCCGCGGCCGAGTTTCAGAACGTCAGCCTCTACGCCATCAACATCCCGCGCGTGGTGACGGCGCTGACGCAGAAGGCCCCGGCGCCGCGGCCGGACCCGATTCCGCCGGCCGCGCACGGGATGCCGGCCGGAGCGGTCATCACTCCCGACACCACCTCCGGCATTCGCAACTACGGCAGCGTGCTGCCGGCGTTTGAAGAGATTCTGCGCGGCGTGAAGGCGATCTTCATCTCCAACCCGGTCGAGGTGTTGACGAAGTACACCGGCGGCAAGGAGTACAATTTCGTGGACCAGAAGGGCCTGGAGGAGGCCGTGGCCGCCATCGGCAACGAACTCCACGCCCAGTACCTGATCACCTACACGCCCAGCAACAAGCTCGAAGGCGGCTATCACGAGATCAAGATCGAGGTCAGCCGGCAAGGGCTGACCGTGCGCACCCGCCCCGGCTACTGGATGGCCGCGATTCCGCAGTAGACAGCCAGCCTGCCGCGTTGCGGTTTCTTGACAGCGCGATGCGGGGGAGGTTACCCTGCCTCTAATCGCAAGGGGCGGTCAGTCGGGCGCTCCCTGCCAAGGAGCTCCATGACGAACCGTCTCGGCGTCTTTGCCGGCGCCCTGCTTCTGGCCGGCGTCCTCCACGCGCAGTCCAAGACCTCGGCCGTGCTGAGCGGCACGGTCAAAGATCCGACCGAATCCGCCGTGCCGGCGGCCAAGATCACCGCCACCAACGCGGACACCGGCGTCAAGCGCACGGTGGAAACCGACCTGGCCGGCGAGTACCGCCTGGTCGAACTCGCCCCCGGCATTTGGGACGTCAAAGTGGAGCACGACGGCTTCACCACGCAGACGCGCAAGAGCCTGCAACTGACTGTCGGCCAGATGGCCGTGCTGGATTTCGCCCTGGAGATCGGAACC
>CAYOTD010000941.1:0-1882 GCA_964406685.1 uncultured Solibacteraceae bacterium
ACTCGTATAACTGGTCGAAGTAATCCGAGGCGTAATACAACCGGTCTTCGAAATCGTACCCCAGCCAGCGCACGCACTCGATGATCGAATCGACATACTCCGTCTCTTCCTTGCACGGGTTGGTGTCGTCGAACCGCAGGTTGCACTTGCCGCCGAACTCCTCCGCCAGCCCGAAGTTCAGCCAGATCGACTTGGCGTGCCCGATGTGCAGGTAGCCGTTCGGCTCGGGCGGAAACCGCGTGTGCACGCGCCCCCCGAACTTGTTCGTCACCCGGTCTTGCAGGATGATATCGCGGATGAAATTCGATGGGGCCCGCTCGCCCGCCTCGGAATTGCTCATAGACTCGTTCCTTGCTCCAGCCTCTCCAGGGCCCGGCCGATGCGCCGCAGGCACCGCTCCCGCCCCACCACCGCCAGGGTCTCGAACAGCGGCGGGGCGTTCTTGCGCCCGCACACCGCCACCCGGATGGGCTGGAACATCTGCCCGGCCTTGACCCCCAGCCCCGCCGCCGCCGCCCGTAGCGCCGTCTCCAGGCTCTGGGGATCGAACTCGGCCGCCGCCAGGGTCCGCTGCGCGCTCTTCAGCGCCGCCGCCGCCATCCGGGCGTCGCCTTTCTGCGGAATCAGCTCCGCTGCATCGTACCGCGCCAATTCGTCCTGAAGGAAGAAATCGGCCACCGCCGGCGCCTCTTTCAGCGTCTTGATGCGCTCCTGGATCAGCGGCGTGATGCGCAGTAGCCGCTCCCGCTCGATCCCCATGTAGGGCATCAGCCGGTCGGTCAACTCCTCCACCCCCAGCGCGTAGATGTGCTGCGCGTTCAGCCACAGCGCCTTGGGATCGATGGGATCCTCTTCGGTGAAGTTGACCACCGCGTTGGAGCGGTTGATGCCGTCGAAGGAGAACGCGTCGATCAGCTCCTGCCGCGACATCCGCTCCCGGTCGTCCTTGGGCGACCAGCCCAGCAGGCACAGGAAGTTGACGTAAGCCAGCGGCAGGAACCCGGCGTCGCGATACGTGGTCACGCTCACCACCGGCCCGTGGCGCCGCTTGGACAGCTTTGCCCCGTCGGGCGCGATCAGCAGCGGCAGGTGCGCGAACTCGGGAGCCGGCGCGCCCAACGCCTCGAAGATCAGCACGTGCTTGAACGTGTTGGTCAGGTGATCCTGCCCGCGGATGATGTGCGAGATCTTCAGATCCGCGTCGTCCGCGCAGGACGCCATGTGATACGTCGGCAGCCCGTTGGAGCGCAGCAGGGCGAAATCCTCGATATCCCCGCCCGATTTCGCTTGCGCCCCGTAGACCGCGTCGCGGAACTTGACCTCCCGCCCGCCGTCCCGCGGCACGCGAAACCGCAGCACGAACCCTTCCCCCGCCGCCGCCCTCCGGTCGCTTTCCTCCCTCGCCATCTCGCGCATGCCGGGGTTGAACAGCCACGCCCCCGCCCCGCGGTCCTTGTCTTCCGTCTCCGCCCCGGCGGGCGTGAAATCGCGATAGGCGAACCCGCGCTCGAAGATCGTCCACGCCATCCGCTGGTGCAATTCCACCCGCTCGCTCTGCCGGTAGAACTCGTCCCAGCCCAGTTCCAGCCACTTCAGCCCGTCGAAGATCGAGTCGAGCGAGGCTTGGGTGTTGCGCTCCACGTCGGTGTCGTCGATCCGCAGAATCATCGTCCCGCCGTGGTGGCGCGCGTATAGCCAGTTGAAAATAAAGGTCCTGGCGCTGCCGATGTGGAGATAGCCCGTCGGCGAGGGCGCAAAGCGAACTCGCAGCATTAGATCTCAGTATAAAAGAGCGCCCAGCGCCCGGTACACCTCGGCCAGCGCCTCCAGCGGCATCTGCTCGGCGCGCCGCCCGCCCTCCGGCAGCCGGTCGGCCTTCTCG
>CAYOTD010000942.1:0-1874 GCA_964406685.1 uncultured Solibacteraceae bacterium
TCTGACGGATCTTCCCTCGTCCACTAGGCGCAATTTTGCGGTAGAGATCTGATCTCTTTATAAAAACAGTCAAATCTGCGACAACGGTCGCTGCCTACATCGCCCGCTTAACGGGAGGTTTGCTTGCGGGGAATGGATAAACCCAAGGCGTCGAGGATTGTGCTCTGGAGCGGGTCCGGTCGAGGCAGATGGGCCTGCCGCTCGCCGGTGCGGTCGGTGGTGTGGAGATAGGTCAGCCGCCCGAGCGCTAACAGGGCATCGTCCAGGGTGATGGCGTCGTCTGTTTGGCCGATGGCGCCGAAGGCCTGGCGCAGGCTTTGCTCGAACTGTCGGGTGATCTTCAGGGCCAGCATCGCGACGAACACATGGGCCTTGGTGCGGCTCGCCTTGCGGACGAAGATCGGGCGGATTTCCAGGAACGTGGTCTTGACCGTGCGGAAGTTGCGCTCGACCTGTTGCAGGTCGCGGTAGCGCCCGTCCACCGTCGCGGCATCCATCCGGTCGTGGGGGACATCCGTCTCCAGGATGTAGCAGCCATCCAGGAGGGCATCGTCCACTTTGGCGTCGTCATCGACAGTGCAGACGATCGCCCGCTCCGCCAGCGTCAGGGTGACCAACCGGCCGAGCTTGTGGCGCTTGACCCAGTCCTGCAAGCGGGTCAGGCCCTTCTCGGCGCTGGCGCGCGTGGACTGCGCGACGAACGCGTTGCGGGCGTTGACCTGGTCCTGCAGGTGCCGCAGCTTGTCTTCCCGGCGCCGTTCCTCACGCCCCTGTACCGCCTCATTGCGGCGCACGATCAGACGCTTGCCGGCGTGCTCCACCTCGCACAAGTGGGCATCGAACAGATCCGGCTGCAGGACACCCTGCTTCAGCAGGGTGCGCACCTGGGCATCGGTCAGCGCGGTGATATAGCGCAGACCCGCGGCCGACAATGCCGCCTTGCCCTTGGCCTTGATCATGCCCCGGTCGCCGACCATCACGACCTCGGTCACACCGAACTGTTCCTGCAACAGCGTGATCTGTTCCGCGACCGTGGCCGGATCCGCGGTGTTACCCTCGAACACCCGCACGGCCAAGGGCTCGCCGTCCTCGGCGGTGAGCAGACCAATGACGATCTGGAGCTTTCCCTTCTTGCCGTCGCGGTTGTAACCGTACGCCCCCAGTTCGTTGCTCTCCCCCTCGAAATAGCTGGAGGTCACGTCATACAGTACCAGTGCCGGCGGCTTCCCGCGCCGCTTCACATGCGCCTGGTATAGTTCCCGCTCGATGCGCGCCTGCTGACCCGCCAGCCAGTCCAGCGCGGCATATAGGTCGTCCTCGTCGAACCCCTCCGCCCCCAGCACATCCGACACCGCGTGCTGCCCTGCCCAGCGCACCGCCGACAGCCGCGACCCGCCATGGGCAATACGCGCCAGAATCAGGAACAGGGCCAGCCGGCCTTCTACCGAGGGACCCAGTACCCGCGTGATGCCGACCTGGTCGGCCAGGTGCTTGAGCGCGAACAGCACCCCGAACACCTCGCCGCTCATCACCTCCCCGCCTGTCCAGCCGTCGAACTCGCCCTTGCACAGCCGCTCCATCGCGGTAATCCGCTCCGGCGGCCACTTCGTCAGGTTGGCGATGGTGCGTGTCTTGACCTTGCCACCCTCGCGATAGGACTCGCGAAGCAGGATGGCGGGCTTGGAGTTGCGGTTGGGGATGCGGGCCACGAACATGGCCACATTCTAAACCCCTATCTCGCTTTCTGAAAGACAATATAGTCTTTTTACATGCCTACATTCGCAGGCATCGTGACCTTGTTCTCTCGCACGATCAATGCCTTACATGAATGCGCCAAGGGAAGATCCGCCCGACCTCGCCGCCCATGAGTTGCG
>CAYOTD010000943.1:0-1874 GCA_964406685.1 uncultured Solibacteraceae bacterium
CTTTGCACGCTCGGCAGCGGCAACCACTTCCTCGAAATCCAATACGTCGAGAAGATCCACGACCCGGCCGCGGCGCGCGTCCTCGGGATCGAAGAAGGCCAGGTGGTCGTGCTCATTCACTGCGGCTCGCGCGGCCTCGGCCACCAGGTCTGCACCGACTACCTCGCCCAGATGGGCGCGGCCATGAAGCGCTACGGCATCAGCCTGCCGGACCGCCAGTTGGCCTGCGTGCCCATCCAGTCCCCCGAGGGCCAGGCCTACCTGGGCGCCATGCGCGCGGCGGCCAACTTCGCCTGGGCCAACCGCCAGGCGATCCTCCACAACCTGCGCGGCGCCGTGCACAAGGTCTTCGGCCGCTCCGTCCGCCTCGACCTGATCTACGACGTCTGCCACAACATCGCCAAGCGCGAAACGCACACCGTCGAAGGACGCAAGCAGGATGTGCTGGTGCACCGCAAGGGAGCCACGCGCGCCTTCCCGCCGGGCCATCGCGAATTGCCTCCGGCTTACCGCCCCATCGGCCAGCCGGTCCTGATCCCCGGCAGCATGGGCACCGCTTCCTGGATTCTCACCGGCGCCGAGGGAGCCATGCGCGAGACCTTCGGCAGCGTCTGCCACGGCGCCGGCCGCGTCATGAGCCGCGCCGCGGCGCGCAAGGGGCGCGACGCCCGGCAGGTGGAAAAGCGCCTGGAAGAGGAAGGCATCGTCGTCAAGTCCGAAAGCCGCGACGGAATTCTCGAAGAGGTGCCCGAGGCTTACAAGGACGTTGACGAGGTGATCGAGGTGGTGCACCAGACCGGCCTGGCGCGCAAGGTCGCCCGCCTGCGGCCGATGGGCGTCATCAAGGGCTGATCATCCCACCGGCAGCAGTTGTTCGCGGGCGATCTCCACCGCCACCGAGCGCTGGAGAATGCTGACATTCACCACCACGCGCGCGGCGCCCTTCTCCTGGGCCAGGATGCCGGTGAGTCCGTCCAGCGGCCCACCCTCGATGCGCACCCGCTGCCCGACCTCCAGGTACCGCCAGGGCTCCAACGGCAGTCCGGATGCGACCATCGCCCGGACCGCATCGATCTCCTCGTCGGGAACCGGACACGGCCGGTTCCCCGTCCCTACAACGGAAGTGATATTGGGCGTGGTGACGGCGCGCAGCCGCGTCTCTGGTGTAAGTCGGCAGAAAACATACCCCGGAAACAACGGCAGATCGAGGACCTTCTTGCGGTCCGACCACTGCCTCCGCGACTTGTACAGCGGCAGAAAGGTCTGAAAGCCCTTGATCTCGAGCGCCTTCACGGCCCGCTTTTCGTGCTGCGGCTTGGTCGTCAGCGCGTACCAGCGCGCCGCCGGCGCGTCCGGCTCGTCGGAGGTGGACACGCCGGAGCCTATGCCCCCGCGCTGACGTTGTCGATCCACCAGGGCGCGGTGGTCTCTTCGCGGATCACCAGCCGGTTCAGGAACTCGGCCGCCTTGCTCAGCCCTTCGTTGGGCGACATCAGCGAGTCCTCGTGCTCGATCGACAGCACGTAGTCGTAGCCGTACATCCGCAGGGTCGAGATGAACTCGGCCCACCACTCGGCGCCGTGCCCGTACCCCACCGTGCGGAAGATCCAGCCGCGGTTCTTCTCGTCGGTGTACAGCTTCATGTCCAGCACGCCGCACTTGGGCAGGTTCCAGTCGTAGATCTGCGTGTCCTTGGCGTGCACGTGGAAAATGGAGTCGCCTAACACGCGGATGGCCTTGATCGGGTCGATCCCCTGCCAGAACATGTGACTCGGGTCGTAGTTGGCGCCGATGTTCGGGCCGCACGCCTCGCGCAGTCTCAACATGCCCTCGGGATTGTAGACCAGGAATCCCGGGTGCATCTCGAGCGCGAT
>CAYOTD010000944.1:0-1869 GCA_964406685.1 uncultured Solibacteraceae bacterium
GACGTTCGCCTCGATCTCCTGCTGCGCCTTCTCGATCAGCGCCAGCATCACCGGCTTGCTGAAATCCAGCGCCTGCTCGATCCGCAGCGCCGTCTTGGCCGCCATGCTGGCCGCGAAGTACGCAATGTGCCCGTGCCCGTGCAGGCGACGGACGACGGCGACGGCGACGGACCCGTTCCCCTCGGATGCCTCACGGGTTTCCCACTCGGTCAGGGCGCCGCAGATGCTCCCTACGGCCTGGCACCGTTCGCCGGCGTCGAGCCAGCGGCTTTCCAAGCCGCAGAAGTTGATGGCCATCTCCAGCAGCGTCTCGTAGGCGTATTGGCGGCAGCGGACTTTGGCGGCAATCGCGGCGTCGCCGTCGTCCGCCTGCACGCCTGCGCCGACGAACCGGATGTTGAGCTGCCGGATCACGCCCGCCACCACGCCCGGCAGGCAGCCGTTCAGCTCCGGAAACAGCAGATGATCCGCAGCCAGGGTCGTTTGTCCCCACGCGGCGAGCTGCACCACGTTGGCGGCGTGATCGCCGGTGATGGGCCGCTTGCCGGCATCCGACAACCGTTCCGGCTGGCTGGCGGCAACGATGGTTTCGATCCGCGCTTGAGTGGGTTTTGCTGCGGTGCGTGCCATTGCACTCCTCCTCTGAAGACCGAGGGGGTCTCGGTCGGATGGATGCCGGTGGGAGTATAGTCCAACCCCTCGCGCAACGCCACGATTTCAGCGTGCGGCTGTTCAGTTTGTGGGACAATCAAAGACCTGCGCCGCCGCCCGGCGGGAAAAACGGGGTTGAAATCGCTCCGGCGCAGAGGCATCATCGAACCGCAGGCCCCGCCAGCGTCTCGATGCTGGCCGACATAGCGGTCATCATGACACGCGCGAGGAGGCGTCATGACGAAGCTGTCCAAGGAAGAGCGGGCTCTCGTGGAGCAGGTCTCGGCTGAACGATTGGAAGACTTCGTGATCAACATCACGCGCAAGGTCCGCCTGTCCGGGTCGCCGGAGGAGCGGGAGACGTTTCGCTACATCGCCCGGACGCTGGAGGCCTGGGGCTTCGAGATCGAAGAGCACCATCCGGAGTGCTGGACGAGCTGGCCGGTGGCGGCCCTCCTGGAAATCCTGGACGAGAAGCCCATCAGCATTCCCTGCATCACGCACTCGATGGCTGCCTCGACGCCACCCGAGGGCGTGGTCCTGGACCTCCTGGACGTGGAGCGGGCGGAGCCGGCGTCGCTGGAGACGCGGTCGGTGCGCGGGCGGGCCGCCCTCTGCGACGGCCTCGCCATGCCGGGCAAGATCTTCCGGATCGAGCAGGCCGGCGCCGCGGCACAGATCCACGTGTGCGGCGAGCGTTTGCACGAGATGATCACGTCCATCGTGTGGGGTTCGCCGACCCCGGAGAGCGCGTCCCTGCTCCCCAAGACTCCCATCGTGTCCGTGAACGCCGACGGCGGCGCCCGGCTTCGCGAAACGCTTGGGCGCGGGCCCGTCCGCATCCGCCTGCGCACCCAGGTGGACACGCGCTGGCGCGCGCTGCCGCTTCTCGTCGCACACCTCCGCGCGCCGCGGGGAGCCGGTGATTTCGTCCTCATGAGCGGCCATGTGGATTCCTGGCATTACGGGGCCATGGACAACGGCGCCGGGAACGCGACGCAGATGGAGGTGGGCCGCATCTTTGCCGCACGGAAGCAGCACCTGCGCCGCGACCTGCGGCTTGCCTTCTGGTCGGGCCACTCCCACGCCCGGTACGGCGGGTCCGCCTGGTATGCGGACCACTGCTGGCGCGACCTCCACGAGCATTGCGTCCTGCACCTGAATGTGGATTGCGTCGGCGCCAAGGGGGCCACGTGCCTGACGGAAGCGATTGCCATG
>CAYOTD010000945.1:0-1861 GCA_964406685.1 uncultured Solibacteraceae bacterium
GTCGTTCCCCGCCCCGCCCCTTCGACGCCGGAGAACAAGCCCCCCGTCGCCGCCGAGGTCAGGTGGATCGAGCCTGAGTTCATCGCGGACTTCGCTCGAATCCCCGCCGCTCCGGCCGAGCCCGTGGGCGGGACCGACCGGATCGTCGTGATTCCCTCCCCGCCGCGCATCCGGGAGGAACTGGGCGCGGCCGGGCCGTCCGCGGCGATCGAACCCGAACCGGCGGAGGCGCATGCAGCGCGAGCGCTTGCCGCGGCCGCGGGCGATGCCGGCGGAACGCTGACCATCCCCTCTCTGCCGCTCTCCACACGCGGCGCCGCGTCCTTCGATCCGGGACCGGCCGGTTTCTTCACGCCGCTGATCGGATCGGCGGAACCCGAGGGCGCCCCTGTCGCCGATGTGGCGCCCCTTTCGCCGGGCGATGCCTGTACCCCTTCTGTCAGTTTCCCGTCTGGTTTGAAGACCTGGCGCGAGCCGGTCCGCGAGGCCGGCCCCACCCTCGTCAAGACCGGGTTCCAGCCCCCTCGAGGGTTCTGTGAGGCCTTCGAGGCCGAGAAGCTGGCGCGCTCGGACGAGCCGGTCTCCGGCGTGGTGGCCGCTATCGGCATCAATGATTTCGAGCGCGTGGCGCAGGGCCTGTCCAAAGGCGCGCTGAAGGAACTCGGAGAGATCGTCGAGAAACTGCTGCGGGCCCTGCTCGCCCCCGACGATTTCGCCTATGCCCGATCGGCCGAGGAAGGAGTCCTCGTGATGCCCAATCTCAGCGGCGCCGCGGCCCAGAGACGCATCCATCACCTGGCCGAACGGATCTGGGACTTCCAGCTCCGCTCGCTGTCCACCCTGCCGGTGCTGTTCAGTTGGGGCGCCGTCACCGTCACCGGCGAGAGCCTGTCGGAGGCGATTGCCCAGGCCGTCGAGGAGATGAACCAGACTCGCGACAACCGCCGCGGCTTCGACGTGTCCGGCGTGCGGTCCCGCCGCCGCGCAGTCAATTTCTAACCGCGCCGCCCCTTCCAGCCCCGCAGCCGGAGCGAGTTCCCCACCACGCTGACGCTGGACAGCGCCATGGCCGCCGCCGCGAACATCGGCGACAGATCCAGCCCGGTCCAGGGCTTGAAGACCCCCGCCGCCAGCGGAATCCCGATTACGTTGTAGACGAACGCCCAGAACAGATTCTGGCGGATGGTCCGCAGCGCGGCGCGGGAAAGCTCGACCACGGTCGCCACGCGGCGCAGATCGCCGCCCGCCAGAGTCACTCCCGCGGCTTCCATGGCGATGTCCGTCCCGCTCCCCATCGCGATGCCGACATCGGCCTGCGCCAAGGCGGGCGCGTCGTTGATCCCGTCGCCCACCATCGCCACCCGCTCGCCGCGCTTCCGTAGCGCTTCGATCTCGGCCGCCTTCCCCTCGGGCAGGACCCCGGCCACCACGCGCTCGATGCCCACCTCCCGGCCCACCGCTTCGGCCGCGGCCGCGGCGTCCCCGGTGATCATGGCAACGCCCAGTCCCGCCTCTTTCAGCAGCGCGACCGCCTCCCGCGCCTCGGCTCGCGGCCGGTCGGCAACCTGGATTACACCGGCCGGCTGGCCGTCCACCCTCACCGCCAGCCCTCCACCCGCCTCGGCGGCGGCGATCGTCACCATCCGCCCTTCCACCTCGGCCTCGACGCCGCGCCCCACACGGGCCTGAAAGCGGGTGGCCTGGGGCAGCTTCAGCCCCGCCGCGTGCGCTGCGATGGCCTTGCCGTAAGGATGTTCGCTGAGACGTTCGGCGGCGGCGGCCAGACGCAACACGTCATCGGCGGAATAGCCTTTTTCGGGCTGAATATCGGTTACTTGCGGCACACCAGCGGTGAGCGTAC
>CAYOTD010000946.1:0-1860 GCA_964406685.1 uncultured Solibacteraceae bacterium
CGATGGGGATGCACACCATCGGCGCCACGCCCGACCGCGACGTTCTGCGCCAGGCGGTGGCGAAGTTCATCGAGTCGGCCTTCTCCGGCGAGGAGGCGAAGCGCGCGCGCCCGTGGGCGGAGCGCTGGGCGGAGGCCCTGGTGGAGCGGAGGGAGATGGAAGGCCCGGCGGACCTGCTGGGCAAGATCCGCAACGAGGCCAAGCTCTGGCTGACGGCTATCGAGGAATCGCCGTCGCAGGAGTTATTGAGCCTGATCGAGGTGCTGAACGGGCGCTATCTGCCCACGGGCGTCTCCGGCGACCCGCTGCGCTCGCCGGCCGCCGTGCCCACGGGCCGCAACATGCACGATCTGGACCCGCGCGCATTCCCAACCAAGGCCGCGTGGGAGGTGGGGCAGCGCATGGGACGGAAGCTGCTCGATCAGTGGGTCGAGAAGAGCGGCAAGTACCCGGAGAAACTCTCGTTCGTGCTGTGGTACGGCGAGACGTCGCGGCACCAGGGCATCGCCGAGGCCCAGGCGCTGTCGCTGCTGGGCGTCGAGCCGGTGTGGAACGGCCGCGGCCACGTGGACGATGTGCGGTTGATTCCGGCGGCGAAGCTGGGCCGTCCGCGGGTGGATGTCGTGCTCACCATGTCGGGGCTGTACCGCGACGGCATGCCGGAGAAGGCCCGGCTCCTCGACAAGGCGGTGCGGCTGGCCGCGTCGGCGCCGGACGACAACCCCGTTCGCCGGAATACCCGGCGGGTGGAAGAGGCGCTGGTCAAGCAGGGAGTGGAGGCGGGCATGGCGCGCGCCGCGGCGGCGGCCCGGGTCTTCGGTCCCGCGCCGGAAGCGTTCGGGGTCGGCATCTCGGGGATGATGGAATCCTCGCGCGATCAGGGCGACCGGAAGGCCATCGGCGAGGCGTACCTGAGCAAGATGGGCTACGCCTACACCGGCGAGATGTGGGGAAAGGACGTGCGCGGCAATCTGCGCGAGCAGTTGCGCGACAACCAGGGCGTCATCCATTCGCGCTCGACCAACCTGTATGGCGTGCTGGACAACGACGACACCTACCAGTTCGCCGGCGGGCTGACGGCCGCGACCACGGCGGCGGGCGGCGCCGAGCCGCGGCTGCTGATCTCCAACGTCCGCAAGCCGGGCGAGGAACGGGTGGAAGAGATGAAGCAGTTTCTGACGCGCGAGATGAGCTCGCGGCTGTGGAATCCCAAATGGATCGAGGGCATGAAGAAGTCCGGCTACAGTGGCGCGCGGCAGATGGCCAAGGAGGTGGAGCACCTCTACGGGCTGCGCGCCACCGCGCCCTCGTCGGTGGATGCCAGCGTGTGGCAACAGACCTTCGACGTCTACGTCGCCGATCAGCACAACCTCGGGATGAACGGGTTCTTCGCGAAGGAGAATCCGCACGCCCGGCAGATGCTGGCCGCGCGCCTGCTAGAGGTGGACCGGCAGGGCGTCTACCGCTTCTCCGCGGCCGACCGCAAGGCGCTGGTGCGGAGCTACATCGAATCGGTGAACCGCGCCGGGGTGAGCTGCTACGCCAACGCCTGCGACAACAAGCGGCTCATCTCGTACGTAACGGCGCAGGCGGGCGGAGCGGTTTCCGCGTCCGCCGCGGCCCAGTGGCGCGAGCGGATGAACGCCGCACTGACCACACCGCGCGACGCCCGGCCGGCGGCGGCGGCCGCGCGGCGAGGGCCGGTAGTGACGGGCGGGCGGACGGCCAGCTTGCGGAAGCTGTTTCCGTCGATGCGGATCTTCGAAGTGTCGGAGGGGAAGCTGCGGGTGGTGGGACGCGAAGTCGGGTGGATGTGGGTGATGTTGGGGCTGGCGCTGCTGGCCGCGGGATCGATGTGGT
>CAYOTD010000947.1:0-1854 GCA_964406685.1 uncultured Solibacteraceae bacterium
GAGAAGATAATCGGGCAGGGGGCGCATCCAGAGATCGGACACGCCTTTCTCAAAAGCCTCGTTGGCCTCGGTGTGGATGGGAAGGCGTTCGGCGATGATGAGAAAAACCGGCGGGGCGGCCCCGGCCATTTCGCGCCAGGTCAGCGCCCACTCGGCGGCCTTGGGGATCGGCATCCGCCAGTCGAGCAGAACCACGCGAATGTGGGGCTGGGCGCGCAGGCGCTCGCCAACTTCTTCCAGGGTTCCGGCCTGCTCGGCGGCGATTTCCTCCCGGCGCAACATGCGCAGGGTCAGCTGGGCGCGCAAATCTTCCGAGCAGACGAGAAGAACTGTGGGTTCCACGGTGATGTCCTCAGCGCTCGCCTCTCATCGCTCCGTGCGATCACCGGAATGAAAGGCCGCCGGACGCGGCGCTTTCAATTCGTCGCGCGCTCCACACTGGAACCGCGGAACGGCCCGATCAATCCGAATAGGAAGTTCAGTTCCGTGAAGGTCTTCTCCGTCATGCCCACGGGGCGCGAGCGCCAGAGCGTGGCGCCGTCGGCCCGCGAGACCGCCACGGCTTCGATCTCCGCTCCGGCGATCTGGCGCGTCACATGGTAGAGAATGCCAAACAGCGCATGGCCCATGTGCTCCAGCCGCTGGTTGCGGTCGGTTCCCGCCACCCGCGCGCGGACGATCACCAGCGTATCGGCCTCTTCGGCGGTTTCCACGGGGATCACGTTGAGAGCGCTGAGACGCTGCTCGAAGGCGGCGCGGATGTAGTCCGCCGTCAATTCCTCCTGATCCAGATCGCCAACCCGCACATAGGCCTTTTTGCCCGCCATGGCGCTCAGGTCATCCTGGGTCACAAGGTCTATGTTTTCGTCAATCGCGGCGGAGAGAAGGAACTGCTCGGTGAGGGCGCGTCCGCTGGTGGGCTGGGGAATAAAGCGGGCGCAGCCCGCCGTTCCAACCAGCAGGGCGAGAAGGGCCGCCCATCCGATTGCGGAGAACATCTGTTTCATTGCCGGAACTCCTTCCGAGAGGGGGAAATGTGCGGCTCCGCCCGAAAGAGGAGCGCGCGAGGCGGGGCAAGGCGAGGCGGGGCGGCGCGAGGGCGCGCCCGCCGCAATTCACTGGACAAAGGCGAAGAACTGATCCTTGGAGCGGTCATACAGAATGGCGTCGCCCTCGGGGCTGATGGCCCAGGCGGCCGGCTCGCGGACGCCGGTGGCGGAGCAATCTATGACCGTGGTGAGCCAGAGTCCGTTCTGGCGGAATTTTTCGAGTTTTTTTGTGGTGCGGTCGAAGAGATACACGTAACCCCAGCGGCACATGCCGATGCCGTCCACCTCGATGCGGACGGTGCGCCCGCGCATGGCGCCCTGGCGCGTTTTCGGACCGTCGGGGGGGGAAAACGCGGACCAGAACTGGCGCGAGGCGGCCCCGGCCATGCCCGCGGGCGAGGTGGTGAAAAAGCGCGCGTCCTCCAGGTCCACGCCCTTCAGCGCTATCAGGCCGATGTAGCGGCCCGAAGGAATCTCGAAACGCAGGACGCCGCCCGAGCCGGGATCGAGAATGAGCAATTCCTTGTCGCGGGCGAGGCGAAGCGCGAGGGGGCTGCGCAGTTTCCAGCCCTCGCCCTCGCGCAGGATCGTGCGGTCATAGAGTTCCTCGCCGCGCTCATCGAGGACGATCACCTGCTTTTTGTTTTTTTCGAGAACGAAAAATTCCCCGTTCCCGGCGCGGGCCACGCTCACCGGCTCATACTTCTTGAAGAGCGGGATTGTCTGGAGTGGCAGCAGGGCGCGCTGCTCGAAATCCACGCTGAAGACGGCGATCTGCGAGGGATTCGATTCGCGGTCGAGGACG
>CAYOTD010000948.1:0-1853 GCA_964406685.1 uncultured Solibacteraceae bacterium
AGTTCCTCGCTTTCACCACGCAGAACATCGGCCTGAAGGCCTCCATCGAGCAGGTGGCGGTGAGCGCGCACAGCGAAGTCGCCGGCAAGTCGCTGGCGCAGATGCAGGTACGCCGCGAGTTCGGCGTCATCGTCCTCGCCATCCGCCGCGCCGGCGGCGAAATGCAGTTCAACCCGCCCGCCGACGCCGTCCTGGCCGGTGGGGACTGCCTGGTGGTCATGGGCGAACCCGGCAACCTGAGGAATCTCGAAAAGCTTCTGGCGGAGACCCACGCATGAAAGTCCTTACCGCGGCGCAGATGCGCGAAGTGGACCGGCGCACGATGGAGGCCGGCATTCCCGGCCTGATCCTGATGGAGAACGCCGGGCTCCGGGTGGTCGAGTTCCTGGTGGAGCGGCTGGCGCCGCTGCGCGAACACCGCGTCGCTGTCTTCTGCGGGAAGGGAAACAACGGCGGCGACGGGCTGGTGATCGCGCGCCAACTGCTGGTGCGCCGGCTGGCGGCCTCGGTCGAGGTTGTCCTGGGCGCCGAACCGGAAGAACTTAAGGGCGACGCCGCGGCCCACTACCGCATGTTGCTGGCGGCGGGAGGAGAGGTCCATCGCGAACTTCCTGGCGATCGTCCGCCCACCCTCATCGTCGACGCTGTTCTGGGCACGGGGGTGAGCGGCCCGGCCAGCGGGCGTGCGGCGGAACTCGTCGAGCAGATGCAGGACCTGGCGTGTGAAGGCGCCAAGGTGGTGGCTGTCGATATTCCCTCCGGTCTTCCCAGCGACAGTGGAACGCGGCCCGACCGGCATGTGACGGCCGACTACACCGTCACCTTCACCGCATTGAAGCCGGTGCACGTCCTGCCGCCGAACTGCGACGCCTGCGGAGAGGTGGCGGTGCGGCAGATCGGAAGCCGCTGGGAACTCCACGGAGACGACGACTCCATTTGGCTCTCCACGCCCGAGCCGTGGGAGTTCGCCCAGTTCGTGGGCGGACGTTCCCCCGGCGCGCACAAGGGCGACCTAGGCCACGTACTGGTTGTCGGCGGATCGCGCGGCAAGACGGGCGCGGCCGCCATGACGGGGCTGGCCGCGCTGCGCGCCGGCGCGGGTCTGGTAACGGTGGCTTCGGCCGAATCGGCCGCCGATGTTATCGCCTCTCACGCCATGGAGCTGATGACCGAGCCGCTGCCGGAAACCGAAACCGGCGGCATTTCGCTGCGCGCCTTCGACTACGGGCGCTTCGCCGCCGTGCTTGAACGCAAGACCCTGCTTGCGCTCGGCCCCGGCCTGGGCACGCATCCCGACACCGTCTCGTTTGTGCGGCGTGTCTATCGCGAGGCCACGCAGCCCGTGGTGATCGACGCCGACGGGTTGAACGCGCTGGTGGGCATGGAGGACTGGACCGCCGCCGGGCCGCGCATACTTACACCGCACCCGGGCGAGATGTCGCGTCTGACCGGTCTCGGCACTGCGGAGATCCAGAACGACCGCGTCAGCGCCGCGCGCGCCTTCGCCATGGCGAAACAGGTCACGCTTGTGCTCAAGGGGCAGAGGACTGTGGTCGCCCATCCCGGCGGCGGGGTTTCCGTCAACCGCTCCGGTACGCCGGCCCTGGCCACCGGCGGCACGGGCGACATCCTCACCGGCCTGATCGCCGGCTTGCACGCGCAGTTCCCCCACGACGCCGCCAACGCGGTCGCCGCTGCGGTGTGGCTGCACGGCCGCGCGGGCGAGCTGGGCGCGGAGGAGTGGGGAGAAGAGTGCCTGGTCGCTACCGATCTGCTCCAGTATTTGCCCGAGGCCATGGAGGAGTGTGCGGAAGCTTTCGACGAGCTCTGAGGAAGCCACCATCGCTCTGGGT
>CAYOTD010000949.1:0-1851 GCA_964406685.1 uncultured Solibacteraceae bacterium
AAAGGTGATGTAGGCGTGCCCGGCCTTGAGCGCCGCCAGAATGTCGCTGGCCGCGGCCGAACGGGCGTAGACGCAGGTGGTCGGCCCACCGGGGAAGATGAACGGTGTGTCGCGGTGGTAGTCGCTGCCGCCCAGCACGGGTATCTTATGCCCCGCCGCCAGCAGGCTCTGCCACAGCCCCAGCGCCTGCAGGTTCGACATGCGCATCGGGCCATTCCACACTTCCAGGCAGTCGAACGGGATCGAATCGCGGTCGATGACGAACTGGCAGCAGTCCTCATACGGGTGGTTGACCACGATCAGCGCGCCGCGCTCGCGCGCCGAAACGAAGCGCTGGCGGATTTCTTCCGGCGTGTTGGCCGCGAACGAACCGTCATACGGCCGGTCGGCGCCCAGGAAGTTGGCGTGGCCCTGGTAGTGCGTCCACTCCACGCCGGGGATGAGCGTAACCCCCGGCACGCGCGGCAGTTCGGCCGCGGAAACCATCTGGTTGTGATCGGTGATGGCCAAAAAGTCCAGCCCGTGGCGCAGCGCGCGCCAGGCCAGTTCTTCGGCGGTGAGCACGCCGTCGGAGGCCAGGGTGTGGGTATGCAGGTCGCCTTTCAGCCAGCGAGGCTGTTTGAAGGTGAAGGCCAGTTCGTAGGTCACGCGCGCGCCTTCCGCCGCCACCTTGTAGGCCCCGGCGAGAATATGCCAGCGCCCCGGCGCCAGCGCGGCCGGCCGGTAACCGGGCGTGGCGTCCGTCTCGCTGACCGTGATCTCGGTCTTATCCGAGCCGGAAGCGCCCACCTGCGCGCCGTCTGGGGCGATCAGCCCCAGGTCGATGATGTTGATTTCCTCGCGCGCGGTGAAGACCGCTGCCCCGGCGCTGGCCGGGCTTTCGCGGTGGCGCTCGTAGCGGTAGCGCAGATCCAGCCGTTCCACGCCTTCGGGCATCTCGAACGGGAACAGCAGGTACTGCCCCTGCTGTTCCGGCTCGATGGTGAATTCCAGCGTTTGATTGTCCTGCATCAGGCTTCTTCCTCATCCACCCGCACGGGCATCGGGCCCAGCACAGCGGTCAGGAAGCGGCGAAACTGTACGTCCCAGAAGAACCAGTCGTGGCGCGCGTCTTCCTCGTAGTAATCCACCGGAATGCCCAACTGCTGGAATGTATTGTGCACCATCACGTTCACCGGGTACAGGTCATCCTGCCGGCCGCAGGACATGAACAGCCGCGGCAGCCGCGACGGGTCTTCCGCCCCCTTGCGGTACCATACGAGCGGGTCATGCGGGCCGCCCGAGAGTTTGTTCAGATCGCCGAACATGTAGGCGAACTCGAAGAAGCGCGGGTCGTTGGGGTACATCTCGATAAACTTGAGCGACACCACCCCCGACAGGCTGGCCACGGCCGCGAAGCGTTCAGGCTGGGCGAAGGCCAGCTTGAACGCGCCGTAGCCGCCCATCGATATCCCGGCCAGGAAGGTGTTCTCGCGCTTCGGTTTGAGGCCGAACACGTCTTCCAGGTACTGCGGCAGTTCGTGGGCCACGTACTGGAAATACTTCTGCCCGTTAGGCAGGTCGTTATAGAAGCTACGCCCTACCGAAGGCATCACCACCACCAGACCGTACTCCAGCGCCACGGTCTCGATCGAGGTGTAGCGCTGCCAGGCGGTGGCGTCGTCGCTCAACCCGTGCAGCAGGTACAGCACCTTGCGATCGCGCACCGGCGTGCCTTCCATCCTGCCCGGCTCGGGCACGATGATGTTGAGCGCCTGCATCACTTTGGTAGTGGATGGGGTATGGTCAATGCGGATAATGGCCATGGGTTCAGCCTTTCTATGGAACTTCCAGCGCGGCGGGCGCTTCTTT
>CAYOTD010000950.1:0-1849 GCA_964406685.1 uncultured Solibacteraceae bacterium
CGGCGCCGACCCGCGCACCCCCGCCAGCGAGTACCGCTTCGCCGACGGGGTCGGCGGAGTCGGCTTCATTGCCAACGTCAGCCGCCCGTTCTGCCTCAACTGCAATCGCATCCGGCTCACCGCCGACGGCAAGCTTCGCTACTGCCTGTTCGCCCTCGAGGAGTTCGACCTCCGCGCCCTGCTGCGCGCCGGCGACGGCGACGAGGAAGTCGAGGCGCTGATCCGCTCCACAGTGGAGAAGAAGTGGCGGGGGCACGAAATCAACAACGCCGGCTTCGTGCCCCCGCCGCGGCCGATGTACGCCATCGGCGGCTGAGTCTCCCTACCAGCTCACCCGCATCGACAACTGCGCCGTGCGCGCGTCCTGCGCCGAAGTCCGCGTGTTGAGGATTCCGGTCGAGGTGCCCATGTTCGTCGGGTTGCCCGGCGTGTTGAACACGTTGAAGAACTCGACGTTGAAGCGGCACTGGAGCCGCTCCGCGATCAGGAAGTTCTTCACCAGCCCGGCGTCCATGGTGAAGCGCCGGTTCCCCGGCAGGTACTGCTGCCGCCACGGGTGGAGGTTGTCGTTGAAAGAAGTCTGTTGCAGCCTGCCGTCGGCCATCGGAACCCAGACCGTGTTGCTGCCCTGGAGGTTCGAGGCGTACCCCGGAGTGTTGTGCGGGATCAGCGGCTGCGCGGCCGGCTTGTACTCGGCCGGGACTCCCATGACGCCGTTCGGCTTTCCGTTGGCGTCGTAGCTGTTGATCTGGTGCGACGGAATGTAGCCGTTCCACCACAGGTAGCCCGGCTGGCACACGCCGCTCCGGCAGTCCTGGATCGGGTACTTGTAGCCGTAGATTTCGATCCCGTTGCCGGTCGGGTAGTAGTCCGTGGGCAGGGCGAAGTGGTTGCTCCATACCGTGCCGTAACCGGACAACTGCCACCCGCCCACCACCTGGTCCAACACCCGGTTCATGTTGCCGAACAACGGCTTGCCCTTGCCCACCGGCACGTCCACCAGGAAGTTCCACTTCACCCGGTGCTTCGGGATCCCGGTATCGCGGCGGTAGGTCAGGAACCGGTTGCGCGCGTCGTAGTCGGTGGGCACTGCGCCCGGCAGGAAATCGCTCACCGAGTAGACGTCCCCCTGGTTGGAGAGCACCGTGGCCAGCGTGTTCCCCACCAGGTAGCCCAACTGGAACGCCATCCCTTTGTGGTACCGGCGGTCGATCTCGAACTCCATGCCGTTGTAGTTCGACCAGCCGGTCTTGCGGAACTCCTTCAACGTCCCGAACGTGGTCTGATCGAACGGGCGCGTCGCCACGCTGGCGTACTCGCCGGTGGGCTTCGCCTTGCCCGTGGTGGTGTACCAGATGTAGTCGGCCGGCGTGTTGTTGTAGGAGTAGAACTGCTCCAGGTTCGCCCCGTGATTGCCCACGTACCGTACCCGGAGCACGGTGTACGCCATGGTCTCCTTCTCCACCGTCAGGTTCCACTGGTGCACGCGCGAGGTCGGCTGGTCCAGCCCGAAGTGTTGCAGCCCGCCGGAGCCGCGCGTGATCCCGCTCGGCTTGTCGAAGGTGATCACGCTGCTCGAGTTCACTCCCGCGATGACGGACGGCGCCGAGCGCAGCGCCCAGTTCGCCAGCCCGTCCGGACTCTGGTCGGCGGAGGAGACGTTGTACAGGAAGGTGGCGTTGAAGGGCACGTTGCCCCGGTCGTAGTCCATCCAGCGCGTCTCCGGCGTCGGGTAGTAGGACAGGCTGTATCCGCCGCGGACCACAAACGACCGTTTGCCGTCCAGCGCCCGGTAGGCGAACCCCGCCCGCGGCCCGAAGTCTCCCTTGGAACCCGTCATCAGGGTACT
>CAYOTD010000951.1:0-1844 GCA_964406685.1 uncultured Solibacteraceae bacterium
CGCGATCGCCTGGAGAACGATGCCGCAATCCTCGGCCGTGCGGCAGATCGGGCCGATCTTGTCCATCGTCCAGGACAGCGCCATGGCGCCGTAGCGGCTCACCAGGCCGTAGGTGGGCCGCAGTCCCGTCACGCCGCAATACGCGCACGGCGTCACGATGGAACCGGAGGTCTCCGATCCCAGGCCGAAGGTCACCAGCCCGGCGGCCACCGCGGCGCCGGTTCCGCTGGACGACCCGCCCGACCACCGCGAGCGGTCCCAGGGGTTCAATCCCGGGCCTTGCAGCGATGCGGCCGCGAAGCGGTAGCCCCCGCCGCCGGCCAGCTCCACCATCGACAGCTTGCCGGTGAGCAGGGCGCCAGCCTTGTTCAGCTTTTCGATCGCCGTCGCGGTGTAGTCGAACACCTGCCCGGCGTAGGGCCGGGCGCCCCACGTGGTGGGGTGGCCGGCGAGGGACAGCAGATCCTTCGCGCCGTAGGGAATGCCCTGCACCTTGCCGCGGAAGCGCTCGCGTTTCAGGTCGTCGTCGACCTCCTTGGCCTTACGCACGGCCTGCTCGCGCAAGGAAAGCGCTAGGGCGTTGTAGCGCGGGCCGAGTTTCTCGATTCGCTCGCCGAAGGCGCGCGCCAGCTCCACGGCGGAGAACTTGCGGGCGCGCAGCCCCGCGTTCAATTCCACAATGGAGGCGAAGTAGATGTCATCGGTGAATTCGGGCATCGCTCAGGCCTTGAAGTGGAATGCCGGCTCCGTCGCCATCGGCACCTCGCGCTTGGCGAGCTGGTCCGCGTTGCGCCGGACCTGCTCGCGCGCCTTCTGGGAGAGGTCTTCGTTGGGAGGATACTGCGCGGCCAGAGGCGCGGCGGAGGCCATCGTGGCCGCCAATTCGCGGCGCGTCAGCTTGCGGGTCACCATGAGGTGATTATAGGTCGGCCGCAGGCGCGGAGCCATGCCCCAGGGCCTCCAGCGCCGCGCGCTCCATCACCGCGCGCGGGGCCGTCTCCCCGGTCCAGATCTCGAACTGCTTCACGGCCTGCTCGAGGAACATCTCCAGGCCGGGAATGACCGTCAGGCCCTGCTCCGCGGCGCGGCGCCCCAGCAGCGTCACCAGCGGGTTGTACACCATGTCGAAGACGATGCTGGCCGGGATCTCGCCCTCGAAGAAGCACTCGTCCACGTGCGGGTGCATCCCGAGGGGCGTGGCGTGGATCAGGGCGTCGAAACGGCGTCCCCCCAGTTGCTCGCGCAGCAACGGCTCGGCGCCGCAGGCCTTGGCCAGCGCGCGCACCCGGTCGGGGTTGCGTCCCACGATCGAGACTCGCGCCCGCGCGTCGGCCAGCGCGAAGGCCGCCCCGCGCGCCGCGCCGCCGTTGCCCACCAGCAGTACGGAGGATTTGGCCAGCCGCATACGGCGCCCCAGGGGTCCAAGCACGCCGGCGGCGTCGGTGTTCGTTCCCCGCCACCGGCCCGCCTTGCGCCACACCGTGTTCACCGCGCCGATGCGGCGCGCCAGCGGCTCCACGGCGTCCAGGTAGCGCATGATCTTCTGCTTGTGCGGAATGGTCACGCTGAACCCCGCCAAAGGCGCCTTCGCGGCGAAGTCGAACAGGTCCTTGAGCTGGCCCGGGTGTGTCAACAACGGCACGTAGACGGCGTCGATCCGTCGCGCGTGAAACGCCCGGTTGTGCACCGCCGGCGAGAGGGAATGGCGCACCGGGTCGGCCACCACGCCGTAGATCTTGCCCTGCCGCGTGAACTTGTCCAGCCGGTACAGGCAGCGCATCAGCCGGCCGCTGATCTGCCCGGACGCCGTTCCTTCGGACGAGTTCGGCGCGGCGTAGGTGTAC
>CAYOTD010000952.1:0-1833 GCA_964406685.1 uncultured Solibacteraceae bacterium
CACCATCACCGAGATCTACGACTACGTGCGCCTGCTGTACTCTTCCATCGGCGTGCCGCATTGCCCGGATTGCGGTGCCGAAATCGCCTGCCAGTCTACGGAGAAGATCCTTCAGCAGGTGATGGCGCTCAAGTCCGAAGAGCGGGTCATGATCCTGGCGCCGATGGTGCGCGGGCGGAAGGGCGAATACAAGAAGGATCTGGAGAAGCTCGCGCGCCAGGGATTCGTGCGCGCGCGCATCGACGGCGAGCTGCGGTCGCTGGACGAGGAGATCACGCTCGACCGGCGGCGCAACCACACCATCGAAGTGGTCGTCGACCGCCTGCTGATCCGGCCGGGGCTGGAGAAGCGGCTGGAGGCGTCGATTGCGACCGCGGCCAAGCTGGCCAACGGGCTGGTGGTGGTGGCGGTGGTGAACGGAGGCGAGCGGCTGTATTCGCAGAAGCTGGCCTGCCCGGAATGCGGCACCGCCGTGCCGCAACTGGAGCCGCGCTCGTTCTCCTTCAACAGCCCGTTCGGGGCCTGCGAAACCTGCCACGGGCTGGGAAGCCGCTGGAGCTTCGATCCGGACAAACTCGTCATCGATCCCTCCAAGCCGCCGCTGGACGGCGGGCTGCTGGCCAGCGCCTCGGCGCCGCACATCGCCTGCCGGATCACGGAGGCGGCGCGGCGGCTGCGGATCGACCTGAACAAGCCGTTCGAGGAGCTGTCCGCGAAAGCGCGCGATGTGCTGATGAACGGCGGCGGCGGGTTCGAAGGCGTGCTGGCGGCGATGGACGAAGTGTTCCGCGAGGCGAGTGAAGGCTACCGCGAGTGGCTGATGGATTACATGTCGTCGACGGCGTGCCCGGCCTGCAACGGCCGGCGGCTGCGCCCCGCGAGCCTCGCTGTCGAGGTTAAGGGCGTCCCCATCGCCGGCTTCATGGAACTGCCCGTGGCCAAAGCGCTGCCCTTGGCGCGGTCGTGGGAGCTGGACGAGCGCGAGCGCCAGATCGCCGGGCGGATCGTAAGCGAGATCGTCTCGCGGCTGGAGTTTCTGTCCGCCGTGGGACTGGATTACCTGAGTCTGGACCGCTCCTCGGCCACGCTGTCGGGAGGCGAGGCGCAGCGCATCCGGCTGGCCACGCAGATCGGCTCGCGGCTGCGGGGCGTGCTCTACGTGCTGGATGAGCCTTCCATCGGCCTGCACCCGCGCGACAACAGCAAGCTGCTGGACACTCTCGGCCGGCTGCGCGACCTTGGCAACACGGTGCTGGTGGTCGAGCACGACGCCGAAACCATCGAGCGCGCCGACTACGTCATCGACCTCGGGCCCGGCGCCGGGCGGCTGGGAGGGGAGCTGGTGGGCATGGGCACGCCGCGCCAGATCAAGGCCAATCCCGCCTCGCTCACCGGACAGTACCTCTCCGGGAGACTCGAGAACGCCGTGCCGGAACTGCGGCGCGCGGGCAACGGCAAGCGGCTCGTCATACACGGCGCGCGCGAGCACAACCTGAAGAACCTCGAGGTCGAGTTGCCCCTGGGGCTGTTCATCGCCATCACGGGCGTGTCGGGCAGCGGGAAATCGACGCTGGTGAACGACATCCTCTACCGCGCCGCGGCCCGGGCGCTGTACCAATCGCGGGCCGAGCCGGGCGCGCACGATTCCATCAGCGGGCTGGATCTGATCGACAAGGTGATCGAGATCGACCAGTCGCCCATCGGGCGGACGCCGCGCTCCAACCCGGCGACCTACACCGGCGTGTTCTCGCCCATACGCGATCTTTACGCCATGCTGCCCGAATCGCGCGAGCGCGGGTACAAGCCCGGACGATTCAGCTTCAACGTCAAGGG
>CAYOTD010000953.1:0-904 GCA_964406685.1 uncultured Solibacteraceae bacterium
CGCCGATCAACTGCGAAAGGTCGACGGCCGTGGGCGACAGGTCCAGCCGCTCCTGGTATGGCCCTTCGAGATCGAACCGGCGCACGGGCGCGGTGGTGGCGAAGACCACCTCCACGGTGCGGCGTTCCGGATCGAACGTGGATGGCTCCAGCGTGGCTGTGCGGGTAACGAGTTCTTCCATTTGCCTCCTTGTGATGGTCGGAAGTCGGCTATCTTCGGAATTTCCGAAGATGCGGTCTGAGAAATTTCCTCAGATGGTGGCTGGGTTGCCTTGCTGCGTGACCTTGCGAGGGTCGGAATCCACAACGATGCCGGCGGCGTCGGCCGCGGCGTTTCCTGCTGCGATCTGCGCGTCCACCTCGGCCAGGTCATAGCCGAGCGATGCTACTGCCATCTCCCGCGAGATGAGCCCGGCGCGGATCGCCCGCACCATGGCGTCCACCTCGCGTTGCGGATCGGTCATCTGCATGGCGGGCGGCGCCCAGGAGATGTTGTCGAAGTAGTCCTGGATGCCGCCCTCCACAGGAGGCAGCGTGCCGCGAAGGATCTCGAGTTCCGCCCAGCGCCGAAACACCGGGCGGCAGAGCATGTGGATGAACTGCCATTGCAGCGCGTCGATGTACTTGCGGAGCTCAATCCGCCCTACGCGCGCCGAACTGTAGCTTGTGTCCGAGAGGTCGCCGGTGACCACGTCGTAGGGCAACCCAAGGCCGCTGGCAATGAGCCTGAGCTGCGTCTTGGCGAAGTCCGAGTAGCCCGCCGTCTCGGGAGGGTCGGAGAACTCCATGGACTCGCCGGGAGAAAGACGTTGGATCGTGCCCGGCTCCAGGCTGGCTGTCCATGCGCCATCCTCAGCCCTGCTCGCGCCGAGCGGGTTTTCGTTTGGTGTCGTGATGAAGCCGGT
>CAYOTD010000953.1:914-1832 GCA_964406685.1 uncultured Solibacteraceae bacterium
TGCTTGACGAGCGTTGCGCGGTCGAACTGGTCCAGGTCGTTCAGCCGCCCGAGGATCGCCATCAATTCCGTCACGCCGCGAAGCTGACCGGGCGTCTTGGGCCGAAAGATGTGCAACACCTCGGACGACGGAATGCGGATGCTCCGCGGCAAGCGGCCGGGCTGCCCTGGATGCCACTCGTAGATGTAGTAGGCCGACCGGCGCGTGCCCTCGAACTCGATCCCGGCGATCACGTTGTCCCGCGTGACGGTCGTGTCGATGAACTCGGCCGGAAGTAATTGCAGGCGCAGCATGCCGTCGCTGTCCGCGAGCATCCGCACGAAGACCTCGCCATCGACGAACATCGACCTGGCGGCGAGCGCCTGTTGCCCGTACCAGTTCAGCATCCCGTCGGCGTCGGAGGCTTCAGTCCACCGGTTCCACCGTTTGAGGAGCAGGCTCTTGAGCGCAGCGTCTCCAATCTTGGGCAGCAGCGTGATGCCCGGACCGATCACGTTGTCAACGAACGCCTGCGCCGCCCGCGCCGCGACAGCGTTGTTCGCCACCAGGTACCGAGCCTGGTTCCGTAGCAGCGGACTCGGCGCAACGCGGCTGTAGTCGGGTACCGGGTTGTTCCACAGGCCAACGTTGCGCCGCTCGCGCGCGAGGTCGGTGTCCGAACGCACGGAAGTTCTCCGCTCATCGGAGCGGCGCTGAAAGAGCCACTTGAACATGGATTAATGCTTGTGTTCGAGAACCCAATCTGGCGCAAACAGCACGCCACGCTCGTTGCGCGGCCGGCGGGTGAGATGGCTCGCCTGGTGCAGTTGCCCGATGGTCATGTTTCCGTTCAGCGGACGGATCGCGCGGATCCGCTTTCCGCTCCCCGGCGCGTGTCAAGCACTTTGAGACACCCGGCATGGGAATTTACTGACTTTC
>CAYOTD010000954.1:0-1831 GCA_964406685.1 uncultured Solibacteraceae bacterium
CAGCTTATCCCGCACCGAGCGTGCGGTATCGGCATCCGGCGCTACGACCAGGATCGTATCGTCGCCGGCGATGGTGCCCACCACTTCGGGCCAGGCCGCCTGGTCCAGGGCGATGGCGAGGGAGTTGGCGTGGCCCGGCGCCGTCTTCAGTACCACCAGGTTCTGCGCGAGACGAATGTCCTGAAGGAAGTCCGCCGCCACGGTGGCCAGGGACGGTCCGGCCGCCTCGGGCAGGATCTGCCGGTAGCCGTCGCGGGTCTTCACCAACCCCAGGTCGGCGATGTCGCGCGACAAGGTGACCTGCGCGGCCGGTGTGCCCAACGCTTTCAGTTCCGCCGCCAACTCGTCCTGCGTGTGGACGTTCTTGGTGCGGATGATCTTCAGAATCTGGGACTGACGGAAATTCTTGTTCATGCGCCCATCGCGGCGCGCAGCGAAGCCAGGCGCGCCGACGCCTCCTCTAGTGCCTTGCGGACGGTGGCCGGGCCGGTGCCGCCCGCGATCTCGCGTGTCCGCATGCCTTCCCTGGGGTCGAGCAGCCGCGCCATTCCGCCGGCGAATTCCGGAGCGAAGGCCTCCAGTTCGCCGGAGGTCCAATCCGATGGCATCTTCCCCTGCTTGACGCTCTCCAGAACCAGGCGGCCCACCAACTGGTGCGCGCGGTGGAAGGGCGTGCCGGCGCGCGCCAGCGCTTCGGCCAGGTCGGTGGCCACCACCCAGCTTTCCTCGGCCGCCGCGGCGGGGAGTTCGGGTTTCAGCCGCGCCGTCTCCACCACCACCCGCGCCATCTCGAGCGCGCCGCGCAACTGATCGGCGGCCTCGAACAGCGGCTCCTTGTCCTCCTGCATGTCGCGGTTGTAGGTCATCGGCAGGCCCTTCATGGTGACAAACAGGGAGGTGAGCGCGCCGTAGACCCGCCCGCACTTGCCGCGAATCAGTTCGAGCGAATCCGGATTCTTTTTTTGCGGCATCAGGCTCGAGCCGCTGGTGACGCCGTCGGCCAGTTCCAGCCAGCCGAACTCTTCGCTCGAGTACAGAATCCAGTCCTCCGCCAGCCGGCTCAGGTGGAGCATCGCCACCGAGGCCGCATACAGGAAGTCGAGCAGGAAATCGCGGTCGGCGGAGACGTCCATGCTGTTGCGGGTGAGGGCGGGGAAGTCCAGGTCCTTGGCGATGGCCTCGCGGTCGAAGGGGAAGCCGGACCCGGCCAGGGCGCCGCTGCCCAGCGGCATGCGGCCGGCGCGCTCCCGCGCCTGCTCGAGCCGTTCCCAATCGCGCGCGAACATCTCGAAGTAGGCCAGCAGGTAGTGCGGCCACAACACCGCCTGGGCCCGGCGCAGATGGGTGTATCCGGGGATGACGGCTTCCGGGTGGCGGCCGGCCAGATCCACCAGCGCGGTCATCAACCCGGTGAGCAGCGCCTGCGCGCGGCGGATCTCGGCCCGCAGCCAGAGACGGACGTCGAGCGAGACCTGCTCGTTGCGGCTGCGGCCGGTGTGGATCTTTTCGGCCACCGCGCCGGCGCGCTCGCCCAGCTTGCGGATCACCAGGGTGTGGACGTCTTCATCCGTGGCGCCGTCGAAGAAGCCGGGCGCGGCGGATTCCGCCAGGATGGCGTCGAAGGCCGCGACAATCTGCTCGCGCTCGCCGGGGGTGAGCACGCCGGCACGCTCCAGCGCGCGGGCGAAGGCCTTCGACCCCGCGATGTCGGCTTCGATCAGCCGCCGGTCGAAGGAGAGCGATTCGCTGAAGCGCTCGAAGACTTCCGACGGACCGGATTCGAAACGTCCTCCCCAGAGTTTCATGATCCCCTTACGGCCGCGGCTTCTGG
>CAYOTD010000955.1:0-1830 GCA_964406685.1 uncultured Solibacteraceae bacterium
GAGAGCGCGAGCGAGAAGATTTCCTTTCGCAACCCCGCAGAAGTGAATGACTCGGGCAGCGCGAGAGTTTCCAGACACTGGCGTGTGCTCAGATCCCAGCGTTTGATGGTGCCGTCGCGGCTTCCGGAGAAGAGTGAGGCGCCGTCCGATGAAAAGCCGAGGCAGGTAACAGCCCCGGCGTGCCCGCGCAAAGAGGCCAGGGCGTTGCCCTCGCATCGGTTCCAGAAATGGCGCCACTCAAAGCCGCGGAGGTCATCTGCTCGATCAGACTTCGGATTTCGGAATTCAGAGTTCGACTGCGGCCAATGTGCGGCCAGAACACGCCGGGCCTGGCCGAGATCGCCTTCGTCAAGCAGGCGCTGCGCGAGGGAGATGTCCGCGGCGTAAAGGTGGGCGCGGGTAATGCGCTCCTGATCAAGGGCGCGATTGCGCTGATCCGCCACCTGCGCGCCAGCGACCAGGAGCACAGCGATCAGCACCAACGCCGCGCCGGCGCTGACCCCCGCCAAAGCGGCCTGCGCGGGGCGTCGCTGGGTCCACTTCACGGCGTGTTCCCAAGCGGTGCTGGGCCGGGCCTGGATGGGTTCGCGGCGCAGCCAGTGTTCCAGGTCATCAGCGAGCGCGCCGGCGGAGGCGTAGCGGCGTTGCGGGTCTTTCTCCAGGCACTTGAGGCAGATGATTTGCAGGTCGCGATCCACCGGCGTTCCTAATTCAGACTGGCGCGCCGCAAACAACCAGCGCCGGGGGCGCGTGAGCCGCACATCGCCGGGCACCCGTCGGCTCGGAGGCGCGGGCTCTTCCTCCACGACCTTCCGCAGGGTTTCCAACGGTGTGGCGGCTTCAAACGGCGGCCGGCCGGTGAGCAACTCGTAGAGAATCGCGCCGAGGCTGTAAATGTCGGTCGCGATGGTGGCGTTCTGGCCGTGGCCGGTGGCGAGTTCCGGCGCCATGTAACTCGGCGTCCCCACAATCGCGCCGCTGAGCGTCAGGCTGCTGTCCGCGGCAAGCCGCCGCGCCAAGCCGAAGTCCGTCAGCTGCGGCTCGCCCTGTTCATCCAACAGGATGTTGCCCGGTTTGAGATCGCGGTGCAGGAGGCCGCGCTGGTGGGCGTAATGGACGGCGCGGGCGACTTTGGCCAGCAGGGCAGCCGCTTGCGATTTCGAAAGTTGAAGTCCGCGATCCGCCATCCGCGAAGCGAGACTCCCGCCCTCAAGGAGCCTCATCGTGTAAAAAGGCTGGCCGTCGTGCTCGCCGACTTCGTAGATGGGCACGATGTTTGGATGGTCCAGCAGGGCCACGGCTTCGGCCTCCAGGTGGAAGCGCCGCAACTCCGCCGCGCTGGCGAACTCGGCGGCGCGAATCCGCTTCAGCGCGACCCGGCGGTTGAGAGGGATCTGCCGGGCCTCGAACACCACACCCATGCCGCCGCGAGCAATTTCCCTCAGCAACTCATAGTCTCCGATGCGCGCCCCAGGGGCGGGCGGGCCGGGCGTGGGCGTCCCCGGCGGCGCGAGGGACTGGACGGCCCGCTCGAACAGGCACCGCGGACACAATCCTTCCGTGGCCCGGCTGGTGACTTTGGCACGGCAGGTCGGGCAGTATTGCGCTGAGCCGGACATCACATTCGTTCCTTCAAGAATGCGGGCTCCGGGTTTCGGAATCCGCCACCGGATGGTTGCTTCCATGCAGACGCCGCAGTAACTGAGCAGCGCGCCACCGATCCACCGGCACAACGATTAACGGATTTCACCCTTCACCCGCACAGCACCGCCAACAAATGCCGCAACTCGTCCTCAACTTCGGCCGCGCTGGCGACGGTGTGGGCGATCT
>CAYOTD010000956.1:0-1828 GCA_964406685.1 uncultured Solibacteraceae bacterium
AAATCTCGTCTCCCAGATCGAGGCCGAACTGCGTGAGCTTGATCGACACGGTGGCGGGCAATCCCTCCGCCGCGATGCGTGGGAGTGCCTCCAGGTAGGCATCCCGCGAGGCTTCCGCCTCCTCCGGCGACGTGACGTTCTCTCCCAGGTGATCGAGCGTGCTCAGGATGCCCTCCGCGCTGAGCTTGCGGCAGACGGCCAGTTCCTGCTCCAGGGTCTGGCCGGCGATGAACCGCTTTGTCAGCCTGACCGCCACCGGTGAAGTCTCCATCCAGCGCCGCAATCGCCGGTGCCGGGACAGGTATAGCAGGGCGCCCCGAAGAATCACGACTCAATCATACTAGGCGTTCCAGGTGATCAGCCGCGCCCCCCGGCCGAAGGTGAGGTACTGGAATCCCCACTGGATGAAGACCAGGACCCGGCTGCGAAACTCCACCAGGTACATCAGGTGGATAAACAGCCAGACCAGCCAGGCGGGGAAACCCCAGACCGGAACGCCGAACAGGTTGGCGACTGCGCACGCGCGGCCGATCACGGCGATGTCCCCCTGATCGAGGTAGCGGAACGGCGGCAACTCCTTCGGGCCGTCGAGCCGCCGGGTGATCGCGCAGGCCGCGTAGGCGCCCTGCTGCATCGCCACCTGGGCCACTCCCGGCATCGGCATGCCGTCGTCGCGCAAGGCCAGGGCCACATCGCCGACCACGTAGATGTCGGGGAAACCGGGGATCGTGAGGTCAGGATTCACCCTGACCCGCCCCGTGCGGCCGGTTTCGGCGCCCGTGCGCCGGGCAAGCACACGGCCCAGCCCCGAGGCGGTGACGCCGCCGGCCCAGATCACAGTCTTCGCGTCCAGCCGCTCGCAGCCTCCGGCGGCCCAGAAGGTCACGCCGTCGCGGTCGATCGATTCCACGCGGACGCCGCTGCGCACACGTGCACCCAGTCGGATGAGCGAGTTCTCCGCCCGCGCCGAGAGCTTCTCGGGAAACGTGGGCAGCACGCGCGCCGCGCCGTCCAGCACGAGAATGCGCGCCTCTTCCGGCCGGATCGACCGGAAATCGTGCCGAAGGGTGTGGCGGGCGATCTCGCACAGTGCCCCCGCCAGTTCCACGCCAGTGGCGCCGGCGCCCACGATCACGAAGGTCATCCAGGCGCGGTGTTCGGCAGGATCCGCGGCGCGTTCGGCCGCCTCGAACGCGTAGAAGATCTTGTGGCGGATGGTGGTCGCCTCTTCGATGCTCTTGAGACTGGGCGCCACCTCGCGCCAGTGATTGTTGCCGAAGTAGGAACTCTCCGAGCCGGTGGCGACGATCAGAGAGTCATATTCGAGACTGGCGCCGTCGGCCAGGCGGACCCGCTTGGCCGCGGGCACGATGTCGGCCACCTCGCCCAGCAGTACACGCGCGTTCTTCTGGCGGCTCAGGACTCCGCGAATGGGCGCGGCAATTTCGCCCGGCGACAGCGATCCGGTGGCGACCTGGTAGAGCAGCGGCTGGAACAGATGGTAGTTCCGGCGGTCGACCAGAGTCACGTCCACCGGCGCCCGCCGCAGGGCGCGCGCCGCGTGGAGCCCGCCGAAACCACCGCCCAGAATTAACACCCGGTGCCTGCCGTCCACACCTTTTCGGATGCGGCCGGCAGACGTAAAGCTCCAGAATCAGACCTTTTCGGGAACCACGAACGGCTTGCGGTAGGCGCGCGTAAACATCTTGTTGGCTTCGGCGTCGCCGATGCACGTCATGGTCTTGGAGTCGAAATTCAGCGTCCGGCCCAGCCGGTAGGCGATGTTGCCCAGGTGCATCAGGATGCAGGAGGCCGCCCCCTCTTCGAT
>CAYOTD010000957.1:0-1827 GCA_964406685.1 uncultured Solibacteraceae bacterium
TCGCCCTTGGGTTGCTCCATTCCCTTGGCGCGGATGCCCCAGGAACGGTTCCGGCCCAGCGGCAGCATGTCCGTGATGCCGGCCCGCTCGATGCCCGGAATCGCGGTGATGTTGCGCAGGATCTCCTGCATGATGGCGCCGCGCCGCGCCGCGCTGCCCCCGTCGTCGAAGTCGATCTTCACCACCGCCGCCCGAGCCGGCTGGAACCCCAGGTCGATATCCAGCACGCGGAGAAAACTCCGCAGCAGCAGGCCGGCGCCGGTCAGCAGCACGCAGGCTAGGGCGATTTCGGCCACCACCAGCGAGGCGCGCAGCCGCTCGTGCCCGCGGCTCGCGGTCATCCCGTGCCCGCCGCTCTTGAGCGTCTCCTGCGGGTTGCCGGCGTAGGATTTGATTCCCGTGACCAGGCCGAACAGCAGCGCCGTGGCCCCCGCCACCGCCAGCGTCCAGCAGAAAGCGGCCACATCCAGCCGCACGCTGTTCAGCAGGGGAAGCGTGATGGCCTCCTGGTGCGCCACGTAGAAGGTCAACCCGGCGGCCAAGCCCAGTCCCAGCAGGGCGCCCGCGCCGGTCAGCACGAGGCTCTCCGTCAGCAACTGGCGGCACAGGCGGGCGCGCCCGGCTCCCAGGGCGGCGCGCAGGGCGAACTCCTTGCCGCGCGCGGCCGTGCGTGCCATCTGCAAGTTCGACAGGTTCACGCACACGATCAGCAGGATCAGTCCCACCGCGCACCACAGCGTGAGGAGCGACCGGCGCAGCTTGCCGCTGACGTGTTCCTTGAGCCCGGTGAGGGTGGACCCGTAGTCCCCCCACCACTCCGGATGCGCGGCCTTGAATCGCGGGAACAGCACGTCGGCCTCCGCCTGCGCCTGCCCGGCCGAGACGCCGGGTTTCAGCCGGCCCACCACCGCCAGCGTGTTCCCCCAGTTGCGGAGGATGTCCATCACCGCCGGGACGAAGACGTCCATCTTCTGCCCTGGCGCGAACACCGACCCGAAATCGAAGGAGGCGGGAAGCACGCCCACCACCAGCACCGGCTGCTTGTTGAGAAGGATCGTCTGGCCGACGATGGCCGGATCGGCCGAGAAGCGGTTGCGCCAGAAAGAATCGCTCAGCAGCGCCGCGTATCGGCCGCCCTTGCGGCATTCCTCGGCCACGAACAGCCGGCCGAGCGCGGGCCGCACGCCCAAGGTTTGGAAGAAGTTCTCCGCCACCCGGACGGCGTCCACCGCGTAGGGCTCTCCCCGGCCGGTCATGGTGAACTCGGCGTCGCCCAGGAACGGGTCGTAACTGGTCACGCTCTGGAACGACTGGTTGTAGCGCTGGAACTCCTGGAACGCGTCGACGGTGTAGGTGACGAGAGAAAGGCCTGCCGTTCCCCGCGCTTCGGCGCGCAGCCAGCGGTCCGCGCGCAGCCAGGTGAGCCGTTCCGCCTCCGGGAAGGGCAGCGGCCGCAGCAGCACCGCGTTCACCACGCTGAACACGGCGGTGTTGGCGCCGATCCCCAGGGCCAGAATCAGAACGGTGATGAAGGTGAAGGCGCGGTCCTTGCGCAGGGTGCGCAACGCGTAACGCAGGTCCTGCAAGAATTCGTTCCAGTAGTCGCGCCGCTGGATGGTGATCTCTCTTTGCCGGCCCAATCGCTCACCCATCGCCTCGACTCCTCGCTGGTCGCCGAACTGCCGCTCGGCCTCGGCCCGCGCCTCGTCCGGGCGCCAGCCCCGCGCGATCAGGTCGTCCACTTTGGCTTCCAGATGGAAGCGGATCTCATCCTGCGCGTCCGCCGCCGGATCCGGTCCTGTGATGCGGCTCTGGCGCCGCCAGACG
>CAYOTD010000958.1:0-1826 GCA_964406685.1 uncultured Solibacteraceae bacterium
AACCTACGCCACCGGCCACGTTACCCCGGACTGGGTGACGGGCGTGGACGTGAATCCCGGCGGCTCCACCCCGCGCGACCTCACCCTCGGCCCGGCGAGTTATGTGGCCGTGCATGTGGTGGACTCGCGCACCAAATCCCCCATTCCGTGCAAAATGACATTCCAGAACATGCTCAACACGCGCCCCGTGGATTTCGGCCCGCCCACCGGCCTCAAGGGCGCCAACGTCATTTACTCGCGCTCCGGGCAGGAAACGGTCAAAGTCCCGGCGGGCGATTACCGTGTGCTGATCAGCCGCGGGATCGAATACACCGCCGTCGAAAACATCCTGCGCGTCCAGCCCATGAAAACCGTTCCCCTCGAAGCCGAACTCGAGCGCGTTGTGCCCACGCAGGGGTGGATCAGCGTGGATGTGGGCGTGCAGACCAATAACTCGCGCGGCTGCCAGGTGCGCCCCGAGGACCGCATCGCCGCCGCCGCCTGCGAAGGCGTCGAATATCTCATCACCGGCGATGATCTCGCCGCCACCGACCTCACGGAGGTCATCCACCAGTCCGGCCTTGCCTCGTGGCTGCGCACGAGCGTTGGCCGGCGCATCCTCCGCACGGGCGCTCATCCGCTTGGCGAATTCCTGGTGTTTCCGCTCGACCGCGACGCGCCCGAACCGCCGCCCGATCGCGGCGCCGTGTATCCCGCCGATTTCTTCAAGGGCCTTCGCAAACTCTATCCCGGCGCGCTGATCGCCGTCACGCGCCCCACCGCGCCGGAAATCGGATATTATTCGATTTTCGGCTGGACCCCCCAGGCGCCGAGAATCTCCGAGCGCCTCGCCTTCTCGACCGATTACGACCTGCTGCAACTCTGGGAAGGCAAGCGCCTCGCCAGCGCGGGCGACGGGATGAAAATTTTCTGGATGGAGCGTGGATTCCAGCGCGCCATCGCCCCCTATGGCAGTTCCAACAGCGAGTTCATGCAAACCACCGAGACCGGCTACCCGCGCACTTACGTGGCCGTGCCCAACGATGATCCCATGCAGGTGACCGAAGAGCAGATCATCCGTGCACTGCGCGAAGGCCGGGTTGTGGTCACCAACGGCCCCTTCGTGGATTTCAAGGTCCAGGGCCAGGGGCCGGGGTCGCTCGTCCGCGCCGAAAATGGCAAGGTGACGATTGACATGAAGGTTTACGCCCCGAGTTGGATCAACACCTACGCGTTCAATATCTTCCAGGAAGACGGCCTGATGCGCGCCGTCTTCCAGCCGGGCCTCGTAACGGACGTTCTGCGTTATCCGCGTGAGCGCGATGGCCAGCCCGAAACGCTAACCATCTCCGTGGATCGCGATTGCCTTTTCATGGGCGGATGCGCCGGCACGCGGCCCATGGCCCCCATCGTTTCCGCCATGACCGAAGGCCAGGAAACGCAGATGATCCCCTACGCGGTGACCGGCCCCGTGTTCGTGGACGCCGATGGCGATGGCGTTTTCACCCCGCGCGCGCCGAAATTGCTTGCGCCGGATGAATTGGAAGAAACCGAGGACTAGCGCGGGCGGATTTGAAAATCCTGAGTCCGAACCAAGGGATATTTCGATCCATCTCAGGGAATTCGGAAGCGCAAGCGGTTGCGCGCCTCGCGCAAAGCCGCGCAAATGCGATTGACACGTCAGGGAGAGCGGAAACTTAATCGTTTTAGCGCCCCGGAGGGAAGTTTCCTCTCCGGATCCGCGCGCGAACCGCCGCCCTTGCGCGGAATCCTCGCGCGCCGCGCCCGAGCCTCGCTGCGCCAGAAGGCTCCTTTACCCTTTTCATCGGGACAGATTCTATGTCCTC
>CAYOTD010000959.1:0-1823 GCA_964406685.1 uncultured Solibacteraceae bacterium
CCGCGGAGTGTTCACCACCGGCCGCGGAAGGAGCCGCAGCATCACCTCCGAACGCGCCATCGATCTCTGCCGGACGGAGGTGCGAACGCGGGCGGAGCGCGACTACGGACTGCGCAACATCGACATCACCTCCGCCGGGGCCGACACCGAACAGGGCATGCGGGACTGGGTGACGGGCACGTTCCGCGAGGGGAGCGGCTACACCCGCCGGGGCGCCACCGGGTACCGGTTCAACTGCGCGGTGGATTACAGCGCCGGACAGGTGCGCACCGTCGAGATCCTGCGCGCCGACGGGAGCGCGGTCCAGCCCGCGGGCGCGCAGAGCGGGACGGTTTCCTACGATCAGAACCGCGTCTTCCGCGCCTGCCAGGATGCCGTGGTGGCGCGCGTGAACCGGGACGGCTACCAGAATGTGAGCTTCAGCTCGACGGCGATGGACGCGCAGCGCGGCAGCCGGGTCGCCGGGGTGATCACCGCCAGCCGCGGCCCGGTGGCCGACACCTTCGACTTCGGCTGCTCGATGGACCTTGGCAACGCACAGGTGCTGAACGTGGAGGTGAACCGGCGGTAGGGCCCGGGGGCTTGGTCGAGGCCGCGGGTTAGGCCTGGAACAACTCCTGCGCGCGCGAGAGGCGGGCGCGAACCTGGATGCCATTGGGGCACGTCACTGAGCATTCCGCGCAGTCGTCGCAACGGATGCGGCGGACGCCGGCCGGCAGATCGAGGAAGCGCTCGCGGGCAAGGGCGAACTGGCCGTAGCCTTCGGCATAGGTCAGGATGCGCAGCAGGTCGGGCACCGGGAGGCCGCGGCTGCACACGCCGGTGCAGGCTCCGCACATGCGGCAATAGCGAGGTCCTAACCAGGCGAGCTGCGCCGCCAGGAGCTTTTCGTCGGCGGAGGTGAAGGGCTCGGACATGGCGCGCAGGTTCTCATCGAGCTGGTCGAAATCGGTCATGCAGACAATGGCCGTGTCCACCGCGCGGTTCTTCAACACCCACTTGATGGCGGCCAGCATCGCGCCTTCCTGCTTGAGGGTGCCGGTGAGGGCCTTGGGATCGACGCCGTAGAGGCGGTCGCCGCGCTGGATGCGGCTGTAGCCGCCGGCCACGGCCTTCATCGCCACAATCGCCATGCCGGCCTGGCGCGCTTTCTGGATGGCGGCGGTCACCTCCGGTTTCATCGTGAAGTTGTAGGCGACCAGAGTCACGTCGGTCTGGCCGCGCTGGACCAGGTGGTCGAGCATTTCGGGCATGTTGAAGTGGGTGCTGACGCCCGCGAAGCGGATCTTGCCGGCCTTTTTGGCCGCCTGCTGGACTTCCAGGTGCTCGTCGGTGATGTCGGCCGGAGTGCTGCGGCTGTGCAGGTACCAGATGTCGAGGTAGTCGGTTTGAAGCTCGCGCAGGCTGGTGTCGAGGTCGGCCGTCAGATCCTGGCGGGTGCGTCCCTGGCTCTTGCTGGAGATGAGGACCTGCTTGCGCTTGCCCTTGAGGGCGGCGCCGACCATGCGCTCGTTGTTGCCGTTCTGATAGGCGCGCGCGGTGTCGAAATGGTTGATTCCAATGTCGGCGGCGCGGGTAATGACCGCGGGGTCGGATGTCGTCATGCATCCGAAGGCGAGCGAGGAGACCTTCCACCCGGTCTTGCCGAAAGGGCGCAGATCCAGGCGCGGAGCGGGCGCCATGAGAAAGCCCCGGCGGGAAGTCGTAAGGCCCATGCGGTCCTCCCAGATTGATTTCAGGACAATTCTATCCTAACGTGGGAGCAAAAGCTCAACAACGGAGGAGACATGAGCGAGAGAGCAAGGAGGGCGCTGCTGTCATTG
>CAYOTD010000960.1:0-1821 GCA_964406685.1 uncultured Solibacteraceae bacterium
GCGATCTGAGCGATCTGCGCGTCCGAGTGGGTGCGGGCATTGCGGGCATAGGGCACGAGCCTTGCGGTCGGCCAGTGCTCGATTCTCTCGGCGAGCCAGTTCATTTGCGGTTGCGTCCCCAGGGCCGGTATGGCGGATCGTCGAGCTTGGCCATGCGGTCGTTGAAGACGTCGGACAGGCGCTTTTTCGCGTCGCCATAGGCGGCGGTGACGCCCTCCGGCTCGCGCTCGGCCTTGACGTCTGCCCAGGCCTGGCCGGTGGCTTCGAGCACCGGGGGGATGTCCGGGTGGTTCTTTGCCCAGCGGATGATGGCCACGTCGACATACTCCGGCGCGAGTTCCGATGCGCGCACCTGGCGGCCGCAGGCCTCTCCAGCGAGGATCGTCGTGCCCGACCCGGAGAACGGCTCGAACACGATCTCGCCTTCGTTGCTGAACGATTCCATGACGAACTGCGGCAACCCGATCGGGAACACCGCCGGGTGGTCGATCTCGCGCTCGCTGTCGATCGGCCCGCGCTGGCGGGTCACGGTGATGACCGAGTCCGGGATGCGGCGATCTTGTATCGGTCGGTCGGCATGGCACCAGTCGCCGGGTTTGCCGTCATTGTCCCGCAATCCACCGCCGCCATTGCATGCAGCCAGGTGCGAGAACGTGCCAGCCGTCTTGCATGGCACGATCTTGTTGGGCTTCCTGGTGTGGCGGTTGAAGTGGAAAATGAACTCGTGGCGCGGGGCCAGGCGTCCGTTCCAGTCGCCCGGCACGGTCACCCCTTGATCCCACACGTACCAGCCGAAACGCCGCCAGCCCGTGGTTCGCATCCAGTCGATCCAGCCGTCCCAGTAGGGCTGCCATTCGTTGTCGCGGTGGACGAGCCCGAGGTTGACCAGCATCTGGCCGTCGTCGCGCATGGCCGTCATCGCCGCGCCGAACACGCCTTGCATCAGCGCATCCCAGTCGGCGATGCCGCCGGTGGTGTAGTTGCGCTGGTTGGCATACGGCGGGCTCGTGAAGAGCAGCGCCGCTTTGTCGCCCGCCATCAGCCGCGCGATGGCTTCCTTGCTCGATGAGTCGGCGCAGATCAGGCGGTGTTCGCCCAGCCGCCACACATCCCCCGGGCGGCTGATGACGATCTTCGGCGGCGTGGTGTCGTCATCGTCCGGGTCGTTCGCAGTGTCATCCGAAGCGACCTCTGGGGTTTCGCCGTCGCCGAACTCTTGGAGCAAGCGCCCGATCTCGATCTCGTCGAAGCCCGTGAGCGCCAGGTCATACCCCGCCTCGGACAACTCGGCAAACTCCAGCGCCAGCATCTCCTCGTCCCAGCCGGCGTCGAGCGCCAAACGGTTGTCGGCCAGCACATAGGCCCGCTTCTGGGCCGGCGAGAGGTGACCCAACTCGATCACTGGCACGTCGCCGAGACCGAGTTGCCGCGCCGCCGCCAGCCGTCCGTGACCGGCGATGATGCCGTTTTCTCCATCGACCAGGATCGGGTGGGTCCAGCCGAATTCCACGATGCTGGCGGCGATCTTCGCCACCTGCGCCGCACTGTGGGTGCGGGGATTGCGGGCGTAAGGAATCAACGTCTCCAGCGGACGGTATTCGATCTGCAGCATGGACGGTGGTGAGTGCGCCTCAAAAAAGCGCGGCCCTGCGTGCAGGGCCGCAAACAGGAGGTCAGCGTCGCAACAAAAAAAAACCGCCGACGGCGGACCGGGGCGGTTTCCGGAAGATTCGGTGGAGACGGGTCTGCCGAGCGGAGGGCACGGTGCAAACCGCGGACGGCAGCCGAGGTTTGCACCCCGGGGTCTTGGGTGACCCCGCG
>CAYOTD010000961.1:0-1821 GCA_964406685.1 uncultured Solibacteraceae bacterium
CCGTTCTGGAGCAGGCAAAGGGAACGGACTCGGACCTAGCGGCCGGCGCGCTGTTTGTAGTGCTGGACATGCTTGGTCTTCGCACCGTGACCGATCCGGCCTCGATCCTGCGAATCAAGGGTGCCATCAGGTCGGCTCTTGCTTCGCCCGATGCTCGGCGGCGACGGGTGGCAGTCTGGGCAATCGAGTTCCTGGAGGACAGGGAGGAGTTCGTACCGGCGTTGAAAGAGATAGCGAAAAACGACCCCTACAAACTCCCCGGTCAGCCGATGGAGGATGGCACTATCGGAGACCTCTATTCCGTCAGGCACACTGCCGGTTTGGTGCTGCAAAGGATCCTGAATCACGAGCCTCTGCCCACCACGCCCCCCATCAAGCGATGAGGACGCCACGGCCCCGCCCGGCCGGACCAGTTACTTGCCCGCGGCAGGCTTCAACCACGCGGCGTAGTACCGCTCCACCGCGTGGGCGAACAGCGCTTGAAAACCTTCGGCGGTGGGATGGACGCCGTCCGGCATCGTGGGCCGCCGGCCGAGGCGCTCGAGCAGCCCCCAGTTCCGCACGTAGTAGCACCGGGGCGTAGCAAGCGCGACCTCCTCCTTCTGGCGCCCCGCCTCCATCAGCGCGTCGTTGAAAACCTTCGCGCTCACCCCGTGGAGATCGGCGTGGTAGGTCTTGGCGATCAGGTCCGGGTCCAGGTAGTCGTAGTCGTTGATCACCACCCGCAGGTTCGGCCTCAGCGCCAGGATGAAATCAACCACGGTCTGCACGTCGCGGCGGATGGCGAGCCACCTCTCCACGCGCTGGTCCGGGCCTTGGGTGGCCAGATCGGCGCGCAGGGCGTAGCCCAAAACGTCGTTCCCCCCGATGCAGAGGTGCACGATGTCGATGGTGGGATGGCGCGCCAGCACCTCCCGGATCTTGTCCAGCTTGCCCTTGTGATTGGTGGCCCACTGGCGCGCTTCCGAACCGCCCAGGGCGGTCTCGGTGACGGACCCCTCCGTCTCGAACTCGCCCAGCCCGTGTGCGGCAAGGGCGCGGTCGCCGGCCTTCGTCAGGACCATGCCGGTCATCCAACTGTCTCCCACCAGCAGGATGCGCTTCGTGCCGCCGGATAGCAGGCCGGCGCATAGAAGGGAACACAACAGGAGACGCTTCATCCCGGCTCTCCAGGTTCCGCCGGCCTTCCCCGCCGGGTCCGGCTAGTGCGACGAGTACTGCGGCTGCGGCGGGTTCAGCTTCACTTCCAGGGTCTTCTCTTCCTCGTCGACCTCGAAAGTGCCACCGTACGTCTGGTAGCCCTTGGCAATGACCTGGACGAGGATCTTGCCCTGCGGAATCGGCGGGATCTTGGCCACGCCCTCCTGGTTGGTCCGCAGCTCCCAGTTGGTCTTGATCTTCCGGCCGAACTTGGCCACCGACCGTCCCTCGACAAAGCGCACCACCACCGTGGCGCGGTCAATCGGGCGGCCGGCGTGCGTCTTGACCTCGATCTGCAACTTCGTCATGGGCGGATCGGCGAACAGGACCAGGGGAAGAGAGGCAAGAATGGCGAAACAGCCAAGGAAGAACCGTCGGGGCATATCCCAATTATCCCCCCTTTCAGGCGATATCGGGGAGCAGGAACCGGCGCACGGCCCCCGCCGCTCCGGTGGCCGCTTCCGCCGCCAGGTAGCCGCTGCGGACCGCCCCCTCCATGGTCGCCGGCCATCCCGTCCGCGTCCAATCGCCGGCCAGAAACAGGTTTTCAAGGCGAGTGTCCGAGACCGGCCGGAAGGCATCCAGGCCGGGCGAGGCCACGAAGGTCGCGCGCGCTTCCTT
>CAYOTD010000962.1:0-1819 GCA_964406685.1 uncultured Solibacteraceae bacterium
GGCTTCGAACTGTACGGGTACCAGGACTCCCGGTCGGTGGCGGGGGTGACGGCGTACTACTGAGGGAGGCAGGAAACCGAACATCGAACATCGATCGTTGAACATCGAACGCTGAACGGAGAAACGCAAGAGCCCTCGGGCACTCGGCACCATGACCCTCACTGAGCTGGATCTTGCGGCACCGCCGCGCCAGAGGCCGGCGTATCCGATTGCATCACGCCCTTGGATTTTCATACAATAGACAGGAATATTTCATTGTGCCGTATCCCGCCGGCTCGTTCGACGACGATCGTTGGGCAGACCGGCCGGCCGAGCCGCAGCGCGGCGGGAAGCCCGTTTTCAGGAGGACGAATGCCGATCGATACAAGGCGCCGGATGGCAGGCTGGCTGGGCGTCCTGGGGCTGGCGGCGGCCTGCGCCCTGCCGGCGGCGGCGGGCGGGCGGAAGAGCCTGGGCCTCTTTCCGAACCACCCCGAGTACGAGGCCACGGTCGTCCGATGGATCGAAGAGGCGCCCGCGCCGGTGAAGGACACCATCCGCGCTCTGCAGAAGGGGGATCCTCTCGAGAAAGGAAGGGCGGCCGCCAGCATCCGCGGGGAGACGTACAAGGCGGCGATCCCGGCGCTGCTGGGCATCCTCGCCGACCAGACCGCGCTGGAGTGGGTGTACTACGGCGCCGCGAGGCCGCCGCAACCGACCAATCCGGGCGAGGAAGCGGCCCAGGCCCTGGTCCGCATCGGCCCGCCGGCCTGCGAATTCTTCCTCGTCGCCCTCCAGGATGCCAAGTGCCCCTATCGTCGGACGGCGGCCTACATCCTCTGCGACTACAAGGATCCGGCTGCCGTCGGGCTGCTGGTGCAGGCCCTGCAGGACAAGGACAAGAAACTGCGGGAGGCCGCGGCGTTCTCGCTCGGCGAAATGAAGGCGGCCGAGGCGGTGGAACCGCTCATCGCCGCCCTCGGCCGGGGCGGAGACCACGGCGCGGCCGCGGCGGCACTGGGAAAGATCAGCGATCCGCGGGCCGTGGAGCCGCTTGTGGCCGCCCTGGGGAATGGCGGCGGAGACGTCCGACAGGAGGCGGCCACCGCGCTAGGGCTGCTCCGGGATCCGCGGGCGGTGGATCCCCTCATCCGGGCCCTGACCAAGGACGGGCTGATCCCCGTCCGCGAACGGGCGGCGCTCGCGCTGGGCACCATCGGGGACGCGCGGGCGATCGAACCGCTCATCCAGGCCCTGAAGAATTCCAAGACCGGCCAGGTTTTCCGCGCCATCGCCAGCGCGGAGGATTTCAACGCGGGGATCCGGGCCTGCGCCGCCGTGGCGTTGAAAAGAATCACCGGCCAGGACTGGGGCGATGATTACGATCATTGGAAAACGTGGTGGGCACAGCAGCAGGCGGGCCGGCTGAAATGAGCCGGCCGACGGGTGCCGGCCGTCGCCAGCACTGCGCGCGTTAGGAATGGAATGGTGCCAGGCTCTGTCACAGTCCGGACGCCGGCAAGCGGGCAGTGCCGGTATGCGTCAGCGACCGGCGGGCTACTTGACTCAGCTGGCGACAACGATCGGCATCTTTAAAACTAATGGTGGAATGACAGCTCTCGCCGGCGGCTGACGCCTGCCGGTACTGACGACTACCGGTGGTCACATCGTCCCGCGCCGGGGCGGCACGATTCCCGTCGCCCCCTCCCCCTGTCCTTCCATCACGCCACGGTGGCGATCACCACGATCAGAAGCAGGATGCACAGGCCGTAGAACGCCGTGCCGCAGATGCTCAGGATCAGCCCGGCCATGGAGGCGCCGGTCTTGTAGCGCTTGCGCT